>DATHOL010000257.1:0-7398 GCA_035484895.1 Bacteroidia bacterium
TTATTTCGTGAAACTTTTTCTTTTGCTTTTCAGGCGCTGTTTCAAAACAAGCTGAGAAGTACATTATCCCTGCTTGGAATCACCATAGGCATTTTCTCCATCATCACCGTATTTACGTTTATCGATTCCCTGCAAATAAGCCTGCAAAAGGATGTAAACAATCTTGGCAGCAATGTGGTTTACGTTGAAAAATGGCCCTGGTCGTTCACTAAAGACTACCCCTGGTGGAAATACTGGATTCGTCCCCAGCCCACCGTAAATGAAATGGATGAAATTCAAAAGAAATGCAAAGATGCGGACGCGGTTGCCTATACATTCAGTAAACGCGCCACGGTTGAGTATTTAAACAGTTCTGTTGATATGGTTAGCATTAACGGTATAACAGAAGATTATAACCAGGTTGTAAACTGGGTACAGATTGCAGACGGGCGTTATATTACTCCTGCTGAATTTACCGGCGGCAGCAATGTTACCATTATCGGGGCCGATGTGGCAACAGGATTGTTCGGCAGCGATGATGCCTTAGGTAAATACATTAAGATTAAGGGAAGAAAAGTTATGGTGGTTGGTGTAATGAAAAAACAGGGTGCAAGTAAAATTTCCGATATTGATATGGATGTATCTACTCTGCTGCCTTATAATTATATGAAGTCTATTTTCGCTACCCATAATATCTGGACTCCCCGGGTAATCTTAGTGAAAGCAAAAGGAGGTGTCAGCAATGCACAACTTATGAGCGAAATTGAAGGCGTATTGCGCCCCATCCGCCAACTAAAACCTGCACAGGAAGATAATTTCGCGCTAAATGAATCGAGCATGGTGAGCAATAACTTCAATTCCCTGTTCGATATTATTGCTGTTATTGGCTGGGTAGTTGGAGGGTTTTCCATATTAGTCGGCGGAATTGGAATTGCTAATATTATGTTTGTTTCGGTAAAGGAAAGAACTTCCTTAATAGGTATTCAAAAATCATTGGGTGCAAAAAACTATTTTATCTTAGCGCAATTTATTGTAGAAGCTATAGCGCTTTGCCTTATCGGAGGCGCCATAGGCCTCTTATTCATCTACATTCTTACGTTATTGGTAGGCGATTCTTTCGGTATGGAATTCATACTCACGTTTTCCAATGTAGTGCTGGGACTTTCACTATCTGCATTCATAGGGCTCATCTCCGGATTTATTCCTGCATATACAGCTTCTCAACTTGACCCGGTTGAAGCAATACGTTCAACCTATTAGAGAACAATGGTAGGTATAAAAACAAAACGTCCCCGCCTTGTTAGTATTATAAGCGTCATTGGCTGGATAATGGTAGTAATGAGTTTTATTTATGCATTCTCGCCTACTGTAAAAAAAATAGGAGAATTTTATCCGGCACTTTATAGTTTTGTTGTTTGCCTGCAATTTATTTCGTTTGTTGGAATTTGGTATATGAAAAAGTGGGGCGTACATCTTTTTATAATTTCTTTTTTCTCTAAGAATATATTGTTAGTTTTTATGAATAGTTTTACCCCGGCTGATATTACATTTTTAATTTCGGGGATTTTTATAATCATCCTTCTTTTCTTCTATCGCCGAATGGACATAAACCTATAACTATTGGAAAATATTACTGAAAAATCCGAATTCAAGCAGTCGCTATCGCTCTTCGACTCCACTATGATTGTTTCCGGCTCTATGATAGGATCGGGTGTATTTATAGTAAGTGCTCTCATGTCTCGCCAGTTAGGTTCTTCGGGTTATTTAATTCTGGCATGGGTTATAAGTGCAGTAATTACGCTTATTGCAGCCCTATGTTATGGTGAATTAGCAGGAATGATGCCCAAAGCGGGCGGGCAATATGTTTACCTGAAAGAAGCCTACAATCCACTAATGGGTTTCCTGTATGGCTGGACAAGTTTTATGGTTATTCAGACAGGGACTATTGCGGCCCTTGGTGTAGCGTTTGCAAAATTTACTTCTGTCTTTTTTCCTGCATTAAGTACTTCCAATATAATTATTGACACCGGTTTTATACAAATTTCCGCCGCCCAGCTTTTAGCTATTGCCATCATCATTATTATTACCTTCATCAACACAAGGGGAATAGAATTAGGAAAACTGATACAGGGAATTTTTACCTCTACCAAACTAATTGCCTTGGGTGTATTGGTAATTGCGGGAATCATCATATCCATGAACGGGCATTTTATCAGTGATAATTTCCATGCTATGTGGAATGCATCTTCTACGGTAGAATCAAAAACAGGAGTTATAACACAAACTCCGCTATTTGGATTTTCAATTGTTACAGCACTTGGTGTCGCCATGGTAGGCTCTTTGTTTTCAAGCGATGCATGGAACAATATCACCTTCATTTCATCGGAAGTAAAAAATCCCGGTCGTAATATTCCACTCTCGCTTTTATTCGGAACACTGATAGTTGGTGTGTTATATATACTGGCTAACCTTACTTATTTAGCCATCCTTCCGCTGCATGGAACCAAAGAAGGGGCCGATGTACTTCACCAGGGAATTGCTTTTGCAAAAGATGACAGGGTAGGGACAGCAGCCGTATCAGTAATGTTAGGTAATGGAGCGGCTTATGTAATGGCTGCACTAATTATGGTATCTACTTTCGGGTGTAATAACGGAATCATCCTTTCCGGTGCAAGATTGTATTATGCAATGGCAAAAGACAATCTCTTTTTTAAACAGGCATTAAAATTGAATTCGAAAGGAGTACCTGCCAAGTCCTTGCTATTTCAGTGTGTATGGGCTTGCATACTATGCCTTACAGGCTCCTACAGCCAGCTACTCGATTATATTATAATTGCCTCCCTCCTATTTTACATTTTTACCATTTTTGGAATTTTTATTCTCCGCAAAAAACAACCAACTGCTGAAAGGCCCTACAAGGTATTTGCCTATCCCTTTTTACCCATACTGTATATCATTTTAGCGGCAGGAATATCCGTAGATTTACTTTTCAACGATACCAAAGACACCCTTCCGGGATTAGCAATTATTCTTCTGGGGATACCCTTCTATTTTATTCTGCAGAAAACACTGGCCGTTAAAAGTACCTGAAAATGCAAAGTGTTTCTGCTTCCGAGTTCTGTTCGCTTTCAAAAAATTATCCTGTTATAGATGTCCGCACTCCTGCCGAATTTGAGCATGGACATATTCCGGGTGCCATTAATATTCCTCTTTTCACCAATGAAGACAGAGTGGTTGTTGGTACTTTATATAAGGAGCAAGGCAAGCAGCCCGCCATGCTGAAGGGAATGGAACTTGCCGGCCCTCGTTTTGCGGAGTATATAACGAAGGCACAAGAAGTGGCTGTGAATGGAGCATTGTTGGTGCATTGTTGGCGGGGCGGTATGCGCAGCGCAGGTATGGCATGGCTTTTTGAATGGTACGGTTTTAAGGTATATACTTTGCAAAAAGGATACAAAGCTTTCCGCACCATGGTATTGGAAACATTTGCCAAACCTTACAAACTGAATATTTTAGGAGGAAGGACAGGTTCAGGAGAAACACTTATTCTACATGAACTGGAAAAGCTAAATGAAAAAATTTTAGACCTTGAAAAAATTGCGTGCCACAAAGGTTCCGCTTTTGGAACGCTTGGAGAAAATCCTGCACCCACACAGGAAATGTTTGAAAATGAATGTGCAGTAATGCTTCTGCAACTGCCCAATGATAAACACATTTGGGTGGAAGACGAAAGCCAGAATATTGGCAAGCGGATAATTCCAAATGCTTTTTGGGTGCAAATGCGTGCAGCAGAGGTTTATTATGTGGATTTACCCCTTGAAAAAAGAGTGGATTACCTGGTAGCGGAATATGGCAAGTTCAGCAAAGAAGAATTAATTGCTTCCATAGAGAAAATACGAAAACGCCTAGGCTTTCAAAATGCCAAAGCCACTATTGAGTCCATAAATGCCGGCGATTTAAAAACTGCTTGTGAAATGAGCCTTGTTTATTATGATAAAAGCTATATGCATGGTATTGCAAAACGTGTTCCTGCCACTATTCACAATGTAATTTGCAGCGAACTTGTACCTGAAACTATTGCAAAAGAAATAGCTTTTACCACAAACAAAAAGTGAGGGACAAGCCCTCACTTTGTTAAAAACGTTTCGAAATGATTATTCTACAACCAATCTTCCGGTAGAAACTGAAGCGCCTTTATCAGAAAGCACCCTGTAGATATAAACACCTTTAGATTGAGCACTTAAATTGATTGTGCTGTTTCCGGTAGAAATCATGGTGGTATTTACTTCTTGTCCGAGCACATTGTAAATCTTAACCAGGTAATTTCCACCGTTGTTTGTCAAATCAAAGTTAAATACACCATGGCTGGGATTAGGATAAACGCTGATTCCGGTTTTATTGGAAATAGTAGCCACAGCCAAAGCCCCGGGAGGAGGCTCAATTCCATATACCACGCCAATATTCTGAGAAAAGTCAAATGGGCTTGGGTTTAATGAAGATACTGCGAAATAACCATTATCGTTACCGCTCCAGCCCCAGTTCATATGCATTTGATTGGTTGCGCTATATCCATCACAAACCCATGAGTGTCCACCTTCCGATGGATCAGCGCCTTCAAACTGCATCGGCCTCTTGTTGTTTAATTCATTCTCAAGGATAGCAATAAAATTTGCTTGTTGATTAGAAGAATACGGTGCAAAATTAATAGTGGAAGCATCGTATCCAAAATAAGCTGGAAAGGAATATTGTGCCGATGGGTTTCCGCCATCTACAAAAGCGCCGCTTCCGGTTGGTGTGTAATCCATATCAACGCTAACACCGCAATCAAACATCAATTTTGCAATTTGAGCATTCGGCCTGCCTAATGGGTTATTTTGCATTTCAGACCAAACATAATGCGAGGTATCATACGTAGCGCATAATGTTCCATAGCTTTCTGAAAAATATGGAGCATTATCGTTATAACAATGTGAACCTATCCCTACGCTTGGATAACTCCAGTATCTCATAATTTGTGCCATGGCAGTTGCAACACAACCTGTAACAGAACCTCCGGGGCACATATCATTATAATAAGGCGATTGGTCCCAATAGGTATGGCACAAAGGCAATACGCTATCTCTGCCCGATGCTATGCTATGTATTGCACGTTTTGTATTGTTAGTGTATGAAGTCCACTCATCAGTAATATCAGCGTTTGCTGTTATATTCTGAGTCCGCATGGCAATCACTTCGTTTTTGCGGCTTTGCAACCAAAAATAAACGTTGTTATTTGTAGCAGGCACTACAAAAGCGCCTTCATCTGAGTACCCAATGATAGGATAGGCAGCATCTTCTGCCGTTACAATGACAAAACCCTTGTTATTATTTACATTGAAAGCATAAAATACCGGCACAGCATTTGCATCTCTTTCGGTATATGCAAGGGAGGCGTTGGAAGTGTTGGCAGCATATTTTGCAGAATAAAAATTTTGTGCCACCTTTTGAGCTACAGTAACGCTTACTGTATTAGCTTTAACCAAACCGGCGCCAAGCAAAACAGAAAGGGCCAGAACTTTAATTTTTTTCATGAGTTTAATTTAATGAGTTTATTGAATAATGAGTTTTCCGGTAGAAACAGGTGAACCGTTCCCATTCAACAGACGGTAAAGATATATGCCTGTTGGTTGGTTGGTAAGGTTAACCTGGTATTTGCCTGTGCTAACAACTAAGGAATAAACTTCCTGTCCGATAGTATTGTAAACTTTCAGTTGGGAATTATCCAGGTTAGAAGGAATTTCAAATGTAAATATACCCTGGCCTGGATTAGGATACACATTAATTGCAATATTGTTGGATATTTCGGGCACTGCTAATCCGGGAGGAGGCTGAATTCCCATTAGCGCACCCTGATCAAGTGAAAAATTATAGGGAGACGGATTTAAGGAAGTCACTGCATAGTATCCGTTTTCATAACCGCTCCAGCCCCAGTTCATGTGAAAATCGTTACCGGTGTTATATCCGTCACAAACCCACGAATGCCCGCCATAGGAAGCATCCGATCCCATATATTGAACAGGCCTTCCGGCATTAAGTTCTGTTTTTAATAATGCCTCCCATGCCGATGCTGTATAACTGGAATAATCCCGGCCAATAATGGTACCGGCATCATATCCAAAATAAGTAGGATAGGCATATTGAGCGGAAGGGCTACTGCCAATTACAAAGGCCCCGCTTCCGGAAGGGCTGTAGTCCATATTAACACTAACACCGCAGTCATACATTAATTTGGCTACTTCTTTATTAGCAGAAGTTACATTATTCGGCATAGCCGACCACACATAATTGGAAGTATCAAATTTAGCGCACAATTGACCATAGTTTTCAGTATATGCAGGAGGAATATCATAATAACACCAGGAGCCAATACCCACTTTTGGATAAGCCCAATATTTCATAATTTGAGCCATTGCCGTTGCAACACAACCTGTAACAGCTTGACTGGAACTAATTTTAGGGCACATTTGATTATAAAACGGGCTTTGATCCCAAGTTGTTGTGCAAAGTGGACTTACTGACGACATGTCAGCATGTGTTTCTTTTTCCGGTGTATTATTAATATACGATGTCCATTTATTAGTTATCTCCGAGGTAGCTTTTATGCTTTGGGTACGAATTGCAATAATTTCATTTTTGCGGCTGGTCATCCAAAAGTCAACATTATTACCCGATACAGGCATTACAAACGGTCCTTCATTAGAATACCCTATAACAGGTATTGTTGCATCCTCGGCAGATACAATAACAAAACCTTTGTTGTTATCAACATTGAATACATAATACACAACCTGCCCGTCCGAAGAGCGTTCTGTATATACTAAACTTTCAGTAGAAGCATTTGCGTTAAATGCCCTGTTATAAGAATTAATGGCAACCTTTTGCGCTATATTTACAGCAACAGGATTAGCACTTACAGCAAAACTTCCAAATAATAATGCTGCAAACAAGAACTTAATTTTTCTCATGTTTTAGAGTCGGAGTTTATTAATTTAGTTTATTGTCTAGATTACAAAGGTATGAATTAGCTTTAAAAATTCAAAGGATTTGCCCCTCTTTTTCAAAAAGGATTCAAAAATCTTCATTTTCAAGGTCATTATTTATTAAATATCCGTAAAAAATCATCTTTTGGATTATCCGTTATATTGCTACATGTCTGCCAGAAAGTGCAGGAAGAATCCGCCCTGGTTAAGCTTGTTAACAGAGTATTCAAATCTCAGTACAATATCATAATACGCCACAAAATCAAGCCCTATTCCATTCCCATTCAGAGGAGTATTGGCCAAATAATCATTCTTCACATAAGGGTTGGCAGAACCCACATATCCCCAATCGGAAAATGCTGTAAGGTAAAACGCATAATAGGCTTTATCGAATTGAGGT
>DATHOL010000258.1:0-7323 GCA_035484895.1 Bacteroidia bacterium
GAAGGGGTTGTCCCTATGGGACAAAACACCCATGTTCTAATTTTGTTTTGCTACCAAGCGGTTGTCCATACTGGACAATAGAAAAAATGTCCCGTTAGGGACTATAGCTTGGTAGTAGTAAAAATGATAAGCCAATCATAAATGTCCTGTAGGGACAACCCTGCAACATGAAATACGGGCAGGGCAGCTTGTGGCAACCGGAAATTTAGGGGTGAAGGAATAGGAAGGAGGAAATTTCAAAGATATTCCTTACTTTTGGTTAAAATCTCACTAGCATGAAATGGAGTAGAGCAGATTCCTACGGTGTATTTGGAATAATAACTGGCGTATGTGCCATTTTAGTTACTTGGGAAGTCTCCCAACAACAACAGTCAATTAAGGGATTTGATACATTACTTACCGTTGTTAATCGTCAATTAGAAATAAATGAAAAAACACAGATAGAGCTAAATAAAAATACTGCTCTAATTGATAGTCAATTAGTAATAAATGAAAAAACACAAGCAGATTTAAACAAAAATGCTGCATTAGCTGATGAAGGGAATATGTATATTTTCTCCGCAGCGGTTTATAAGCTAGGTGCAATTATTGATACAAAGAGTACTATTAATAAATGGGATAAGCAGAAAAAGACATCATTTCTTAATATGGTTAAAAATATTTTGGAAACACAAATGAACAACCCATATTTAGTTAAAAACAAACAGCTTTTCAAACCATGGATGAATGCATACAAACGTTCTTACTTTTTTGTTAATGGCGCAGATGGCTTAGAATTAACAGATGAAAAAGGAAGAGTTCTTACAGATGATCAGGGAAGAATCATTATAACCGAACCGGAACGGGAAAACTTACGTTTAGATGAGTTGGGGAAAAAATTTCAGGAAGATTTTAATAGTTGCTGGGATGCAGCAAATAATGCGTATTTATCAGCTACGAAATCATTAAAAGGGGATAGTAGATTTACGAATAATTAAACAAATTAATTGCAAGAAAAGAACTCTAAATAGGTTCGATAGGCTTCCACCAAAACTAGAAGGAATGTTCCAATAGCAAGTAATACCGTTCCATAAGATAGCCGCTTATCATTCTTTTCTATTCTACTCTTCTCTTGCAGGTTTCTTTTCAAAATCCCTTCGTATCCATCCTCCAAAATAAACATTTCACCGGTGGCAGACAAATGCCATAAAATATGTCGAGTAGTATTTTTATCAACCACTAAATCCTGATAGATATATCCAGATTTTTCCAGATTTTTTAATATTTGTTCTAGTATGATAACTGTAAAATCCTCGTCTTTAAATCTTTTTTCATAAACAAAATAATTTTCAATATTGCCGTATATTGTGCACCTTTCGCGAAATGATAAGATATATCGTAATACTTCATCACTTTTTTGCATTGCATTCATAATTTTATTTTTTTAAAAACAAACCCCCGCATTTCTGCGAGGGTTCTGTTATTTTTCACTTTTCGTTTTTCATTAATCGATTACTTCTTATCGTCTTTCACCTCTTCAAAGTCTACATCAGTAACCTCTCCTTCTTTTTTACCATCGGCTCCGGGTGCGCCTTCTGCGTGTGGGGCGCCGTTGGCACCATCTGCGCCGGGTTGGGCGGCTTGGGTAGCCTTGTACATTTCTTCCGAGGCTGCTTGCCATGCGGTGTTTAATTCACCCATGGTAACATCTATACGGGCGAGGTCCTTTGCTTTGTGGGCTTCTTTCAAGCCATCCAAGGCTTTGGTAATGGCTTCTTTTTTATCTGCAGAGAGTTTATCTCCGTAGTCTTTCAGTTGCTTATCACTTTGGAAGATGAGGGCATCAGCGCTATTTATCTTGTCTATTTCTTCTTTGGCTTTCTTGTCGCTGTCAGCATTAGCGGCAGCTTCTTCTTTCATGCGCTTAATTTCTGCATCGCTCAATCCTGAACTTGCTTCAATACGCACGTGTTGAGATTTGCCTGTAGCCTTGTCTTTTGCCGATACGTTCACAATTCCGTTCGCATCAATATCAAAGGTCACTTCAATTTGAGGAGTGCCACGTTGTGCCGGTGGCAGACCATCTAATGTAAAGCGTCCAATGGTGCGGTTAGCATTTGCCATCGGGCGTTCGCCTTGCAACACGTGTATCTCGACCGAAGGCTGGTTATCAGCCGCGGTAGAGAAGGTTTCCGATTTGCGTGATGGTATGGTAGTGTTCGATTCAATTAACTTGGTAAATACACCTCCCAGGGTTTCGATACCTAAAGAGAGCGGAGTTACATCAAGCAATAACACATCTTTAATTTCACCTGTCAATACTGCACCTTGAATGGCTGCACCTACTGCCACAGCTTCATCAGGGTTTACACCTTTACTTGGTACTCTGCCGAAGAATTTTTCTACAATGGTTTGTATGATAGGGGTACGTGTAGAACCGCCTACTAAAATTACTTCGTCAATGTCTTTGTTGGTAAGGCCTGCATCCTTCATGGCTTTTTCGCATGGCGGAATACAAGCTTGTATCAGACTGTCGCAAAGGCTTTCAAATTTAGCACGCGATAAGGTTTTTACCAGGTGCTTTGGCATACCGTCAACCGGCATAATATAAGGCAGGTTAATTTCGGTAGAGGTTGAACTGGAAAGCTCGATCTTGGCTTTTTCAGCAGCTTCTTTCAAACGTTGCAGCGCCATTGGGTCCTTGCGGAGGTCCAGGCCTTCATCTTTCTTGAATTCATCTGCGAGCCAGTCAACAATCTTCTGGTCGAAGTCATCGCCACCCAAGTGGGTATTGCCGTTGGTCGATTTTACTTCAAATACGCCTTCGCCTAATTCCAATATAGATATATCGAATGTTCCACCACCTAAGTCGAACACCGCGATTTTCATGTTTTTATGTTTCTTGTCGAGGCCATAAGCCAATGCAGCTGCGGTAGGCTCGTTAATAATCCGGCGAACCTTGAGGCCTGCAATTTCTCCGGCTTCTTTGGTAGCCTGGCGTTGTGCATCGTTAAAGTATGCAGGTACGGTAATAACGGCTTCGGTAACTTCATGTCCCAGGTAATCTTCAGCGGTCTTCTTCATCTTCTGAAGTATCATAGCCGAAATTTCCTGTGGAGAATACTTCCGGTCGTCAATTTGTACTTTAGGTACGTTACCTTCGTTTACGATAGTATATGGTACCCGTTTCATTTCGTCGGTCACTTCACTCATGTTATGTCCCATAAACCTCTTGATGGAGGCAACGGTCTTTTTAGCGTTGGTTATCGCCTGTCTTTTGGCAGGATCACCCACTTTACGTTCGCCATTTTCTACAAAAGCTACAATAGATGGGGTTGTACGCCTGCCCTCGCTGTTAGCAATTACGGTAGGCTCGCTGCCTTCCATTACCGCCACACACGAGTTGGTTGTTCCTAAGTCAATTCCAATGATTTTGCTCATTTCTATTTATTTTTCGGTTTATAATTTATGTTCTATTAAAGTACTTATCAATTAGTGTGCCAAAATGTCAGGGGAGGGGGTACTGACAAAATGTCAGTGGGACCCTAAACCTTCCCTACTGCCTTGTTCGATTGTCATTCTGATTCGCCAGCTGGCGGAGAACAATCTCGGCACTATAGAGATCCTTCGCTATGCTCAGGATGACAAAGTCATTATATTTTGATAGAGAAGGGGTTGGGGATGAGTATTGACAGAGAGGGTGCGGGGGTGCGGTACCGGACAATCGGCCCGAAAAAAAATGAATAGTATTGAGCCATTGTTTAGCTTATATTTGCAGTCATAATTGCTAATATTTAAAATTAAAACGCTATGAGAAAGATTTACATGTTATTTTCAGGTTTGCTTATGTTGATAAGCGGGGCAGGAATGGCCCAGTACCAGGTTATAATGAACTTTGACAGCACTAACGGCAGGCTTCCGGAGTTTTCCAGCCTTACGCTTATCGGGAATACCCTATATGGAGCAGCTTCATTCGGCGGGGCGAAAGACAGCGGAGTAGTTTTCTCGGTAGATTCCAATGGTGGAAGTTATAATGCTATGCATCAATGTTCGGGCGCTAGCGGCACAATACCCAGCGGTGCATTGTTGCCTGTCGGAAATTGGCTGTACGGGGTTACGGTTGTTGGTGGGGCACATGACTCAGGCGCTATTTACCGTATTCATCCGGACGGTAGCGGCTACAAAGACCTGTTTGATTTTGGCGCGACGAGTGGGTTCCAGCCATTAGGGAAGTTTGTGTTTTCGGGAAGTACCTTATATGGGGCAACATTCATTGGCGGCGCACTGAACGGTGGTGTTATTTATTCTATTGATACTGATGGCACCGGATACAACGACCTTCATGATTGCGTTCCGGCTACAGGCGTTAACGCTAATGGTAACCTGGTACTTGCAGGAAATACGCTATATGGAACCTTTATTGGGGGAGGAGCAAACGATTCAGGCGCTATTTTTTCCATTCATACCGATGGAAGCGGTTTCAAAGATATCTTTAGCTTCAACGGCGCAACCGGTAAATATCCACGTGCCGCTGTTACGCTTTCAGGCAATACCCTTTTTGGCACTACTACAAACGGAGGCCTTCTTGGCCTGGGTGTTATTTATTCTATTGATACCGATGGTACCGGATATAACGACCTGCACGATTTTCTGGGTTCGAACGGCGCAGTCCCATACTCTAACTTATCGCTTTCCGGAACTACTTTGTTGGGTATGACTACTTCAGGCGGAGCGAATGACAGCGGATGTATTTTTTCCATTCAAACCAATGGTGGCTTTTATAAAGATTTGCATGATTTTACCGGCAGTACCGGGTACGGGCCTGTGCTTAACTCCCTTACCCTTTCAGGTGAAAATATGTATGGAATCACTCCCGGAGGAGGAACAAAAAACGATGGCGTAATTTTCAGATTCAAAGATGCGGCTTTAAGCGTTGATAACATAACTGCAAATTCAGCGGGAATAAATGTGTATCCGAATCCATCGAAAGGTGTGTTCACTGCTTCAATTAAGAATTACGAACCTGGAGTTGCGAATGTGGAAGTTTATAATGTTATAGGAGAGAAAGTATTTAACTCTCAACTCTCAACTCACAACGCTCAATTTTCAATTAACCTTTCGGGCCAACCTGAGGGTATTTACCTATATCGTGCTATAGCAGATAACGGAGAACTTATCGGCGAAGGGAAACTGGTAATTCAAAAGTAGTCCGAGCGGGACTCGAAATAAAAATCCCGTTCAGAAATGAGCGGGATTTTTTATTGACAATAAGCACACACTTATTTAATGCCAGTCAGGCTCCGACTATTTGTCTTTATATATATAATCCATTATGAAAAAGCCCAAAGATGTTGACGAATACATTGCAAGTTTCCCGAAGGAAACCCAAAAGCTATTGAAAGAAGTAAGGGCGGCCATTCAGGAAGCTGCGCCACAGGCAGAAGAAGTAATAAGCTACAGCATGCCTGCCTACAGATTAAACGGCATTGTGGTTTGGTTTGGCGGACATACCCATCATATAGGTTTTTATCCGCATGGCGCTACTATGGAAAAATTCAAAAAAGAACTTGCGCGCTATAAACAGACAAAAGGCTCTATACGCTTTCCAATGGATGAACCTATACCCATAGCACTCATAAAAAAGATGGTGAAGCTAAGGGTGAAGGAACATTTGGAGAAAGGAAAGAAATAGTTTTCCTTTATTTCCCGCAGATTTCGCTAATTAACGCAGATATATCAGCGCACATCTGCATAATCTGCGGGAGATGTTTTTCGCTCAAATACACTCAATTTATATGGGAGAATTAAAAAAGTATATTTGTGGGTCGGCGAGTAGAAAGATGGTGGTAGGATAAATACTTCGTGAAAGCTATTCTTCACGGTCGCTTTGTATAGGCATCCATGGAAAATCACGATAAACTTCAGCGGGAATATCATAATTATCAAGTATTGAATAACCTTCAATTCGGCTTGTAATTTTTTCCGACTTGTTTTGGTTATGATTTTCATCCATTATGAAATCAAGTTCACCATATTGGAAGGTTCCGCATTTGTAGTAATAGGCAATGTATGTGGGTTCCCATTTGCTATACTTATTAATATCATTCCATCGCTCATAGCTCTTCTTTGTAAGACAACGGTAATTTACGTTGGTGTCAAAATAACTCCTGCTAAATTCATTTTCAAGTCCCTGATAAATGTTGCCAACATCACTATCGTATGGATAGTTTATTGCAGTGTCTTTCCATAATGCCACTATTTCGGTATACATTTTTTTATGCTCGTAGAAATTCTCTATTATTATTTTCTTTTTCTTGTCAGCAAAGGAACTTTCCTGCAACTCCCCATCAATATAATATAATGCACGTATTAGTATTCCGTTCTGAAAATATTGCAACTTAGTCGAATTAGCAATTGTATCTCCGCTATGGACCCAATAGATAGGTGATTTCCACCAACCTGTTTTATGGCCTGTCGTATTGACCTGATTAAGAGTATCGGGCAATTGCCCAAAAGTGAGAAAAGGATTCAATAAGAAGCATAGTATAATTTTCCGTATCATAATATTCAATAGCGTCAAAAAATTCCGATTCAGCTTCAGGATGGAAAAAATAATTCATTCAAAAAACTATTTCCGGATTTTCCTGAAAACTTCTTCACCGGGAATTGTTTTCACTTGCCCTGATGTAATTTCAGAAAGACGTTTTTTTGCGACAACAGCCCATTTTTTATCTATTTCTGATTCAGGTGGGCTTAAACTCTTTAATATAGAGTCTGCCACCATAGCCCTTTGTTCTATAGGCAGTGAAAGTATCTCTGCAATGATACCCTTAGTTTTCATATAAAATTTTTAAATACCAGCCAACGTAGAATAATTAGACCGTTCTAACCCCAAAGATAGTAAATATTATGCATCTAGGTACCTGCGCAAATCTTATCAAATCAGCGTCATCTGCGTTCCATTAAAATAAAATTTTACTGGTAATTCGACAGGGTAATCTTCTTTTCCAGTTCAACAATATATCCTTTGAAACGCTTGTCGGTATCAATAAGGTTGTTTACTGTTTTGCAGGCGTGTAATACGGTTGCGTGGTCTTTGCCTCCACATTGCATACCAATGTTGGCAAGCGATGACTTGGTAAAGCTCTTTGCAAAGTACATGGTTATCTGGCGGGCTTGTACCACTTCACGTTTGCGGGTTTTCGATTTAATCATGTCAATAGGTAGTCCGAAATAATCGCAAACCACTTTTTGTATGTAATCTATAGATACTTCGCGGGCAGTGTTCTTTACAAACTTGTCAATCATTTGCTTGGCAAGCTCCAGTGTAATAGATTTCTTGTT
>DATHOL010000259.1:0-2271 GCA_035484895.1 Bacteroidia bacterium
TAATTCCTTTGCTTATTTTCCTAGTTATTTGTTACAATTCCCTGCATAATTCTAATTTTGTCTTTTCATTCCCGATCTTCAACTTTGTATTTAGTTTCATGTTCAAGAAAAAAATAGTCAACGACCCGATATATGGATTTATAACTATTCCCGATGGTATTATATTCCAATTGATTGAGCATCCTTGGTTTCAACGGTTGAGGCGGATTGAGCAATTGGGCGTTACGCATTTGGTTTATCCGGGTGCTATTCATACACGCTTTCATCATACGCTCGGAGCCATGCACCTGATGCATAAAGCAATTGAAACCTTGCGTTCCAAAGGTGTTGAGATTACCGAAAAAGAAGAAGAAAGTGCCAAGTTGGCAATATTGCTACATGATATTGGACATGGGCCTCTTTCCCATAATTTAGAACATAGCATTGTGCACCATATTCCTCATGAAGATATGTCGTCTATCTTTATGGAGAAACTGAATAAGGAATTTAACGGTGAGTTGACGCTTGCCATGAAAATATTCAGAAATAAATACCACAAAAAGTTTTTGCACCAACTTGTCTCCAGCCAATTGGATGTTGACAGGTTAGATTATTTAACCCGAGATACTTTCTTTACAGGCGTATCGGAAGGGGTTGTCGGCTATGACCGTATCATTAATATGTTAAACGTTGCCGGAGGCAATTTAGTAGTCGAAGCAAAAGGCATTTATTCCATTGAAAAGTTCATTATTGCAAGGCGGATTATGTATTGGCAGGTGTACTTGCACAAAACTGTTCTTTCCGCTATGGAATTGGTTGTTAATATAATTGACAGAGCCAAAGAAATAGCTTCTGCCGGCGGCGAATTATTCTGCACCCCGGCATTAAAACTATTTATCTATAATAACTTCAACAAGAAAGATTTTGAAAAGAATACAGAATTAGTCAACGCTTTCGCTCTGCTCGATGATCATGATATTATGAGTTGCATAAAAGTCTGGATAAGCCACCCCGATTTTGTATTATCAACATTAAGTGATTGGCTCATAAACCGCAGGCTTTATCACACCCAACTACAAAAAGAACCCTTTAGTCAGCAGAAGATAAAACAACTTACAAACAGCGCAAAAAAGAAATATAAACTCAGCGATAAGGATGTTCATTATTTCGTTTTTTCGGGAGAGGTAGAGAATGCTATCTACAAGCACGATAAGGTATCTACTACCGGAGGGCGAATTAATATTCTTTATCCTGATGGAAAGGTTATTGATATTACCAAAGCATCTGATTATCCGGGCGCAGGTGAGCTGGACAGGATTACGCATAAGTACTTTTTGTGCTATCCTAAAGGGATGTAATTAGAGATGAATTATAAGAGATAAACTATAAGCAAAAAAGTCCATTTCATTGCTCATCTCTTATCACTTATATCTTATCTCTTTTTTTACTATATTTGTTGTACAAACGCAAGTCTAAAACGAAAACAACGTCTAATAATTACAAACAAAAACAATCACCATGAAAATCATCAAATCATTAGCATTAGCTGCCGGTTTGGCAATTATGACTGCCAACGTTTCGGCCCAGGAAAAAGCAAAAATGGACCCTCAGCAATGGGCTCAAAAGCAAACGTCTCAAATTAAAGAAAACGTTACCGGTATCACCGCTGACCAGGAAAGCAAGATTTTAGCCATCGAACAGGCTTTCACAACATCTATGCAAGATGCCAAGGCTGCCAGCAATGGCGACCGCGAAGCTATGCGCACCAAAATGGAACCTGCACGCCAGGACAGGGATACCAAAATCAAGGCTGTTCTTACTCCTGCCCAATCTGCTCAGTATGATAAATACACTGCGGCACATCAAGGCATGGGACACAAGGGTGGCAATTAATTGAATTCATTTTTATTTGAAAAGTCTCTCCGATTTGGGGAGACTTTTTCATTTTAGGGGGTAACTACTTTCGTAAAGCAGTAACATTTATTAACAGAGGGTATAATTTATAATAATCGTCTAATAATTTGATAGTAATCCCTAAATAATGTTCTTATGAAAACACTCATTTATACAGCCCTCCTGCTAACCCTAACCTTTGCAGGAGCGAATGCCCAGCAAGTTACATCGCATACTCCCTGGACAAAAGAAGATTCCGCCGCTATTAATGCATTGGCATTGTATCCCGATTCTGTAAGAAGGGAGATATTTACCGCTTGTGAATACCCTGCCGTAATTGTAAACATAGCCAGCCTGCAAAAAAACTCCAGTGCGGCTTTTAGCGATATGTTAAGCAGC
>DATHOL010000260.1:0-8500 GCA_035484895.1 Bacteroidia bacterium
CGCAACCTCAGCATGCTACTCCACAAAGCCGGCCTTCTCAGCAACCTAGTGCACCGGCACAGCATAGCACTCCGCAAAGCAGGCCTGTTCAGCAACAGCATAATGCACCGGTACAACATGCTGCACCGGTACAGCATAGTGCACCCATTCAACACAATCCTCCTCCACAAAACAGGCCTATGCAAAGACAAGCCGCGCCCCCAATGAGAACAGCACCCGCCGGTGGCGGCCATGGAAATGAAGGCGGTGGTGGCAGAAGGCACTAAATTATTACTCCGGAAAGCCCTTGCCCTCGTTAATTAGTTTCTGGAGACTATCCTTGATGTGGTGGGTCCACCCGGGTTTGCAACTCTCATAACATTCGCTCTCGGGAGTGAGGCCTTTATGGACAAAATCAATCGTAGTTTTCCCGTCCTTCTCAGTAAGGTTCCAGATAACTTCCGTGTTTTTCCATTCCTTCTTATCCTTTATCCAGCCCAGGTTGCAGTCGGTTACAAACCAAACAATTTTCTTATCCGGAATAACTTCAGAAATTTTAAAATCTACAAAGGTGTCTCCAAAATATACGGAGAATTCATCATTTAATCTGGCGGCTTTGCCTTTAAAGTCTTTTGCCCACCATAAATTAGCTTCACTTATTCTTTTCATGGTTTCCTTTGCCGAAGCTTTAACTGTAAGGCTATAATTGAAGTCTTGTCCCATAGAAACCACTTTTGACTGTTTATTCATATTGTTTATTTTTTTGATTTTTTATTTAACAATGTTTCCAATTTCTTAAGTTTCGATTTCCAGAAATCGTCGAAAAATTTCAGCCATTCCTGCAAATCCTTAAAGCCATCTTCCTTCAGTGTACAAACTCTTTCCCTGCCTACATCTTCTATTGAAATAAATCCGGCGCCATAGAGGATTTTTATATGTTTGGATACGGCGGGACGGCTCATGTCAAAGTTTTCTGCCAATGAGTTTATGGTCATGCTGTCTTGGGTAAGCATGTGCAGTATTTGCCTCCTGCTGGGGTCGGCAATTACCTGGAATGTATCGAGTCGTGCGGCGTTCATTGTTTTGCAGTGCTTAAAAGTGCAGCAACCTTTTGCAGGTTTTGAGCCCATCCGCCTTGCATTGCAGAGAAGATAGAAATGTTTTTTTCATTAAACCCGGTTTGGACCAGATGCAATTCCGTTCCATTGTCTTTTGCTTCCAATGTCCATTCCACCACTGTGTCAAGGGTTGTTATTCCTTTTTGGGGGCCTCCTGTCCAACTGTAAACAAGTTTTTTAAAAGGAATCATTTCAATCACCTTGCAGTGAAATATTCCGTCGAGATTTAAACTTGGAATAGGTTTTGCACGAAACTCAAAATCATATCCCAATTCAGGCTGAAAGTTATTCGGCATAAGCCATTGAGCCATTAATTCGGCGTTGGTTAAATACTCCCATACTGCCTCGGTGAGTGCTCATATCGGATGGTTTGTGTGATGGTGTTTTCCATGTTGTGAAATTTATTTGTTGTTTTAATTTATTGATTGATTGTATTTATTCGTTCTTCGAATTGCTTTAAGCAAATGTTCCAGCCTGCATCGTGTGCGACAACATCTTCCAACGTGCTGAAACCGGTATGCACTAATTGTAATTCCGTTCCGTTTTCTTTGGGAATTAATATCCATACTACTTTTGAATTGAAAACTCTGATGCCGTCTAACGTCTTGCCATTCCATGTATAGGAAAGCCTGGTGAACGGGTTTACCTCCAACACTTCGCAATGCGTGGTGCCCTCGTAATCGCTTTTGTTTTTAACCGAGTGAGAGAAACTGAATTTGTATCCAACAATTGGTTGGAAGTTGGTTGTCATAAGCCATTGTTCAATTAGTTCGGGCTTGGTGAGATACTCCCACACTTTTTGAGGTGAGTGATTAAAATGCCATGTTTGTTTAACTTCCTTTTGCATAATAAGTAACTTTAAGGTTACGCAAATATATGTAACTTTTAAGTTACCTAATTTAATTTTCTACTCCATTTTTGAAAAGTAATTTACAAGTTTCTGTAAATCAGATGATTTATTTTTAGTAGGAAACCGGCTTATACTCTTCTATCTCCACGACGTGGTAATTCATCGAGTATAGTTCATAACTCATAGTTTGCTGTTAGTAGCTTACCGTTGCTTAAAATCTTACCTTTACAACCTTAATTAAACAACACTATGGAATTATACTTGGACTCTGCGAATATGAAGGAGATTGAAGAAGGATTCAAACTCGGTTTCCTCGATGGATTAACTACTACGCCTACTTTTATGCAACGCGAAGGCATTACTGATATTGACGGCACTATCGTTAAGCTAAGTAAGATAGTTCCTGTTTTGCAAATTGAAGCGTTGGGCTCTAATGCTGATGAAATAAGAAAAGAGGCATACCGCCAACTGGAACTTGGACTCGATCCAAAGAAAACAGTTTTCAAAATACCCGTATCATTAGAAGGTGTTCGCGCCTGCAAAATACTTCGCAATGATGGGCTATTGGTAAATGTCCATTTGGTATATACCCTGCAACAAGCCTATATGGCAATGCATGCCGGAGCTACTTATGTTTGTCCGCTGGTTGGCCGTTTGCAGGACCAGGGCCATGATGCGCTTACACTTATTGAACAATGTGTGGATGCTGTAGATTATTACGGATACGACACCAAGATTATGTTCAGCTCTGTTCGTCATAATGAGCATGTCCGTAATGCGATCAATATTGGCGTGCATACTATTACTGTTCCGTTAAAAGTGTTGAAATCACTCACCGAAAATAACTTTACACAAGTAGGTACCGAGCAGTTTTTCCGCGATACACGCATGATGATGGTAAAGGTAAAAGAAGCCATTCGTCCGGTTAACCCGATTGTAAGTAATGAGATTTCTGTTAAAGATGCCATTGTAAAAATGACCGAATTTGGTTTCGGAACCGTGATTGTAACACAAAAAGATGGCAGCGTTCAGGGTGTGTTTACCGATGGCGATTTACGCAGATACCTGCAAAAAGATGGAGAAAATATCCTGGGCAAAAAACTGAAAGACCTGGAATATAAACCCCCCATAAGCATTGATGCAAATGTTATTTTAAATGAGGCTTCGGTCTTGTTTAAAAAATCAAACGTAGATACGATTATGGTTACCGATGGTGGAAAGCCGGTAGGCATGCTGGATATACAGGATTTGAAAAAAGATTAATATTGATTTTGAGTTAGATTAAAGAATCAGTTACACAGAGTTGCACAGAGAACCACAGAGGTTCACAGAGAAACTACAATGGATGTAAATAAGATAACCGAATCTATTATTGGTTGTGCTATTGAAGTTCACAAATCTCTCGGGCCGGGATTACTGGAATCTGCTTATGAAGAATGCTTATTTTTTGAACTACAAAAAGCTGGCTTATTTGTTGAAAGACAACAACCTGTTCCCGTTGTATATAAAGAAATAAAATTAGAGTGTGGCTATAGAATAGATTTGTTAGTGGAAAAAACGGTTGTAGTAGAATTAAAAACTGTAGATGCTTTTAATCCTGTACATGAAGCCCAAATCCTAACTTATATGAAGTTTGCAAATAAATCTATAGGGCTGCTAGTAAATTTTAATGTGTTATTATTAAAAGACGGTATAAAAAGATTTAAACGGTAATTCTCTGTGAGCCTCTGTGGTTCTCTGTTTAACTCTGTGTAAGAATTTTTATAAAAAACCTCCAATGAATTCAAATTTTAAAGAAATAGAAAATATATTTAAAGGCCGCTTCCTCACTCCTGCCGCTAATATACAAGCTAAACTCGAAAAAATTAAAGTCTACATTTTCGACTGGGACGGTGTGTTTAACAATGGCCAGAAAGACGAACGAAACACCAGTCTGTTCAATGAAATAGATGCCATGGGCATTAATATGCTACGGTTTAATCATTTTAAGCGCAAGGGTGAAATGCCAATCTTTGGCATCATCACCGGAGAAAGAAATTCTGCATCCCATGCCCTTGCTAACAGGGAGCACATGGATTTTGTCTATTATAAAATAAAGCATAAAAGTACTGCATTGGAGCACCTTTGCAAAGAACATAAAGTTTCTCCCGACGAAATACTTTTTGTTTTTGATGACATACTTGATTTGGATGTTGCGGCAAAAGTGGGCATACGTATGATGGTATCTCGCCCTGCTAATCCGATGCTTCTAAAATATGCTGAAGAGCGGCAGTTAATGGATTACCTTACTGCCTGCGATAGTAATAATCACGCTGTGCGTGAAGTAATAGAAGTGTTAATTGGCCTAACGGGAAGATATGCTGAAACCTTAGACGACCGCATTGCTTACAATGATACTTACCGGAAATTTATTACCCTGCGCAATATGCTTCCAACAGAATATTACACCGTAGAGGGAGACGGTATTGTTGCCCGGAAGCCATAAAAAAGCCATCCAGCATTTCTGTAGGATGGCCGATTCATATTAACAAAACACTATCCTCTAACTATCTTTAAAATCCTCCAATGTTTAAGCCAAATACGTAAGCAGGTAATTGCGGATAAGCATCACCATAAGAATCGGCATTCTTGAGCAATTTCGACAAGCGGTAATTGAAATAGAATGACAAACCTTTTGTACTACCAAAGCGAACACTTACTCCGTAATTGGTAGGGTTTACAAAACTCAGGTTTCTTTCTGTTGATTTAACAGAAGAAACATTGGGAACATTATCATCCCAGGTAACAATCTTGTTGTGAAAGGTCCAATCACCGTAAACACCGCCATCTAAAAATATATGTCTACCGAAATAAAAACGGTCATATACTAGTCCGCCAAAATTCTGGAAACTTATTTTTTGAGCTTGGTGCTGGCCACGATCAGGAAATGATTTACCCGAATCCTGTGAAAGGTAATACCCGGTAGATTTATAATACACATCTAAACCAAGTTCGTTCCATTTAGAGAATTTGTGTCCACTACCAAAGCCTACCATAAACTCTCTGGAATTGCCATATTTTACAGCCACACCATTAGAACCACCTGTTACAAATCCACCACCGATAAAGGCATCTCCATTCATACTTAAACTTTTTTTGCCTCCGGAATCTGATTCCATTTTCATAAAATTATCATTGCCATTCGAATTTTCAAGTGTTGTTTCTTCTCCGGTATCAACCATTTTAACAGAACCTCCATCCGATGCAGATGTATTTCGTTGGGGAGGACTACCTTTTACATGCACGTTGCTTCCATCGGTAGCTCTTGCATTCACACTTCTTGTAGCCCACACATCAGCATTTGAGCCATCGGAAGATGTCACATTTACTCCGTTTGCCCGCATTGAATAGCCATTTACATGGGAAGCATCCGATACTTTTACTTCCAACGAATCTGTAGTACCGGCCAGTGTTACATTGGCAGCATCATGAGCCCTAACTCTTATGTAATGGGCGTGCACCAAGACATCTATCCGGCCGGCATCGGAAGCATGTACAATCATTTTATCTGACTTCAGCGTGTCTTTGCAGGTTATTCTTACTGCATCGCTTGCCGTAATGGAATTAATACTTTTAACGTGTATATCCATTGTTCCACGAAAAGGAGACCCTGTTATTCTCAGCACTCCGTCATGCACCTCTATCTTAGGAGATTTCATAACCGGATCTTTTGAAGTAAGTATTACATAATTACTGTCCGATTGAATAAGGTTTACACGAGCAGCGGAGTTTACTTCAATAGCATTAAAATCTTCCAGCGTTTTCTTTACTGTTTGTTGCGCACTTGCATTTATAAAGAATGCTGCCGATGCTGCTATACAAATTAATTTTTTCATAATAAGTTTATTTTTGTTCTGTTTGATGTATGACGCACTACCCTTTCAATTTGTTACAACCGAATTATTCTTTCACAGGAAAATTTATTTTTTTATTCCCTAAATCAAGCTGGTAGGCTATTATATTGGTAGTGTCAGAGTCATACTTTTTTTGAAATTCGATATGCTGGCCTGTTATTTTATGTAATCCTTTGCAGGTATACTTGGCAAGCAGGTATAGGAATTTACTGCGTTTATAATCTTTGGGTTCATCAGTTGTGGCATAGTTTACCGGATTATTATTTACAGAATTATATTTTTTCATCCAGGCGAAAATCAGCGTTGTGTCCTGGAAGTTTGAATAAGATGTGGTTTGAATATTTTCCGGAACCAATGAAATATTATTCTGCAATCTGAAAGGCAATAAAAGGATTTCATTTTTACTTCTGACTGCTACTTGTGTTTCATCTTTGTAATTGTTTGGAACAGCAATGTCTTTCCTGTGGCGCTTTTTAGCGGTTCCGTTTAAAGCAACAGAATTATTCCTCACTGCATTTTTTACCGGAATATTTGGTGCAATCTTTGGTGCAACAACATTCGAATCTATAGGTGTTACTATCTTCTTCACTACCGTATTGCTATCTTTAACTTGGGTATGCTTTACAATATTATTTCCATTTGGAGCAGGTACTACGCTCCTGTTTAAGAAGAAATAGGCACCAATGATAATAGCTACCGATGCCGCTGCTGACCAGTAAAACAAAACTACAGACCTCTTTTTACCTTTCTTTAATAAATCCTTATCTTCGAATACTATATTCGTATCCGGAACTAATTTTGTTTTGGAATAAAGCTCCAGTTCCTTTTTATATTGCGGGTTTTGACTGATAAATGTTTTTAATTCATTTTGCAAACATACAGGCAATGTGCCCTCCACAAATTGAATAGCATGCTCATCAAAATTAGCAGCGTTAATTCCTGTTACTGATTTTTTCAGCAATTCCTTTTTATCGAAATTAATATTCTCTCTATCCGTTAATGTAACCTGTTCAAAGCTTTCAAATTCTTCCTTCAGTTCAGGATGTTGGGAGATGAATTCCATCAACTCCTTTACCAAAGCAGGTGACAGGCTACCTTCGTGATAGTCTAAAAAATATGCTTCGTAGTTATTTATGTTAATGTTCATGTTTTCTTATACCACAGCCTCCATGGAACCTATGTATTTTTTTAAAAATGTTCTTGCCCTGAAAATATACACCTTCACCTGCGATTCATGCAAGCCCGTTATCTCTCCTATCTCTTTATATTCATAGCCTTCATAATCGCGCAACATAATAACCGAGCGTTGTATTTCCGGTAACTTACTTACCGCTTCATTCAATAATTCCTTCAAATCGCTATACTGTTTTGTATGGCTATGGCTGTATAAATGCGAATCTTCCAGTCTCTCTTGTTTATTATCGCTTCTGAATTTATCAATCATGGTTCGGTATGCTGTAGTGAACATATAGCTTTTAGCGTTGGTACTTTTCACATCACTCACCTTTAACCACAGCTTTTCGTAAGTATCCTGCACAATGTCCTTCGCTTTATCGGTATCCTTCACATTTTTAAGGATAAACCGGTACAGATTATCTGCATACATATCTACACACGTATTAAATTCTTCAACAGTCATGCCTTGTTTTGTCGTATTGAATCAAAAGCCAATTTACCTCTTTCGCATAAGACGTACTGTTAAGAACAAAAGTTACAGGCTGCTTATTTTTTCTTCTTTTCCCGCTTTTTCTCCTGAATAACAATAGTTTCTGCAATCCTGTCGTGCAGTCCCATACGGTTCGGGTTCCAGAATACTTGTAGAAAGCCAAGCCCAAGCTCCAGGGTAGATGCCACATAACCTAGCGCCCTTTCCACGCAGTGCGAAAAACTTATCCTGTGGTGATATAATGATACAATACGAATACGCATTATCCATTTACCTACTGTTTTACCATTTGTAAAATAATTCATCAGTGCAAAATAAATAGTGGGAATACAAGCGAAACCTTCCTCTATCAATGATTTGGTATTCTCTGTTAACCCTTTAGCTTCAATATCAACATCACGCAAGCCCTTAATTGACACATGCTTTATATTAAGCCCCATAAGTTGCATACCATACGCAATCAGGCCCATTAAAGTTGCAATTGCTACTAAATCCAACAGAAACGCCCATAACCTTCGCCAGAAAGTAGCCAAATTCGTATTGCTCTCATCTACAATCGGATGCAGGGGTTTGTATTTCATGCTATGATTTATTACTACAAAGATGCAAGATAAAATTAATTCCTGCGATTTTATCTTTTCAACCTATTATGGCATAACTTTGAACTTCAAAATTGCTTTATGGTACTCTTGGAAGGTGAATTAATTACAAAAGGACAGGCATTGTTCTTTATAGGCTTTGCGGCTGTTTTTGCCGTTGTTATGATTTTTCTTTACCGCCAGGATTTTAAGCGCGATTCCACTTATTTTAAAGGCACCTGGAAAATATTTGTAGGAATAATTTTGGTATTTGCAGTGCTCTTTTCTATTGTGCTAAGCAGGAAATAATTACTCGCTTCCTTTAAATATATCGGCAACCGTTTTAGGCCTTTCCCTTTCATGCCAATGAAATCCGCCGAGCAGAAACTCCGATGGTTTCACATCTTTCATAGGGA
>DATHOL010000261.1:0-4737 GCA_035484895.1 Bacteroidia bacterium
TGCCTTTGAAGAAAGCCCTGCGGTTGGTGCCTTTTTCCCAAATTATTTCGGAACGCTCGGTAAATGTTTTGTCATTAATGGTAAGCATGCCACCTTCGCCCGTAATAATATTTTTTGATTCATGAAAGGAGAAAGTCCCCAAATGGCCAATACCGCCAAGGGCTTTTTTGTTGTAGAATGAATCGATACATTGGGCCGCATCTTCCACTACCAATAGGTTATGGCGTTTTGCAATATCCATGATACTATCCATATTGCAGGCTATTCCTGCATAATGGACCACTACTATTACTTTTGTTTTAGGAGTTACCAGTTTCTCAATTTGGTCAACATCCATATTGGGGTTATCGGAAGCTGAGTCCACAAAAACTATTTTTGCGCCCTTTATAACAAAAGGATTTACTGTAGAAACAAATGTGTATGACGGCGCTATTACTTCATCACCCTCTTTCACATTGCAAAGCATGGCTGCCATTTCCAACGCATCGGTACAGGAATTAGTAAGAAGGGCTTTTCCAAAACCGTACCTGCCTTCTAAAAATGCCTGGCATTTATGGGTATATACGCCATCGCCGGATATTTTTCCGGTCATAACGGCACGTTCCATGTAGTTGACTTCCTTACCTGTAAGGTGGGGTTTATTGAAGTAAATAGGCTTCATAATAATTCACTTATTGTAGCGAAGATACTTTTTTCTTTGATTCTTCCATATATTGAATCAACTGATTGGTCACTTTTTCAAATGTAAATTCTTTTATTTTTTCTACAGAAGCCGCTTTTTTTTGTTCCAGCACTTCTTTCTTTTCATTGATTGCGCTTAGCATCGCATTGGCAATTTTATTTACATCAGGGCTGTCGATAAGCCAGCCATTTTTATTGTTTACTAAAAGCGATACCGCGCCCACATCCGTAGCTATAATAGCCATTCCGCAAGCCATAGCTTCCATTATTACATAAGGCATTCCTTCGGCATAAGAGGGGCATACCAGCACATCGGCTTTTGATAAAATGGCTTTAATTTCCGCTTCGCCCGATAACTGCCCGTGATAGCGGATTAAAGATGAATTAATTTTATGTTCTTCCGGTATGGGGCCGATAAAATCAAAGGTAAAGCCGCCTTTTGGCAGCAGCATTTTGAGGGCGGCATTCAGTTCTATGATGCCTTTCCTGCGTTCATAACGGCCCAAAAAAACAAAATGAATTTTATCATCTGCTTGTTGCTCGTTTGGTGTAAGCCAGGATTCATCAATGCCTCCGGGGATTTCCCATATCTGTTTTTTCTTTACAAATTTTTGCAGAATATCCGTTATTTTCCCGCCGAAAGAAACCGTGTAATCGGTCTTTTTTAAATTAGCTGTAGCCTCTTTGCGGAACATATATTTGGAAACCCCTGCTTTTAAGGATGGCGAATTCTGGAACATTTCCAAGCCGTGCAGATGCAACGCCACCGGCGGAAATCCTTTCCGCTTGCCGGTTGCGGGTAATGCCGAAGCACAGAAGCCCTGAACGAAAATAAAATCTATATCATCAATTACTTTTGAAAGCGAGTCTGCCAGGCTCTGCGCATACTTGCGCGATTCAATAAAATAATGAAACGGCAGGTTGTTGGTGTGGGGGAATGGAATTACAAACGACTTGATATACTTCTTTTCCGCTTCGCTGAAAAACTCCAGTTTGTTAATGTCATATTTACTCTGGTTGCAGTGAAACAGGTAAACCTCATGCCCGCTTTTTACAAGTTGCTGCACCAATTGGTAAGCAAACTTTTGCATACCGCCAATTACGTAAGGATAAATACCATCTGTAAGTAAAGCTATTTTCATTTTGCCTGTGAAATTAGCTTGTTGTGGATTTCCATTACCTGCGGCAATAGCGGAATAGAATCATCATTTATTAGTACAAAATCGGCTAATTTTTTTTTCTCCTCATCGCTCCATTGGTTGCTTATACGTGCCTTTACAGTGGCTTCGTCTATGCCATCACGCTGCATTACGCGTTTAACGCGGAGCGCTTCCGGAGCGACCACCAAAATGGTATAATCAAGTTGCTTGTAAATTCCCGTTTCAAATAAAATGGCTGCTTCATAAATTGCATAAGCTGATTTCTGCTCCGAACTCCAATCAATGTAGCTTTTTCTTACCGCAGGATGTATAACAGCGTTCAGTTGCGCCAGTTTTTCAGGATTATTGAATACAATCCCGCCTATTTTTTTCCGGTCCGGTTTCCCGTTAATAATAACAGTTTCACCAAAAATATGCTTTACCTGTTTTATTACATCCGCGTCTTCAGCAAGCAAACGGCGGCCAGCCTCGTCGGCATTAAAAACGGGTATTTCGAGGCATTTAAATAACCGGCAAACTGTGGATTTGCCGCTTCCTATGCCGCCTGTAACCCCGACCTTTCCCATAGGGATACCTTCGTAAAGCATCAGCTTCGGTCGGGTGTTGATGAAACAGCGGGGCGTATGTATAAAGTATCCGGCGATATATCCAGTACTTTCACTTCCTCACCCAATTGTTCTTCAATTTTTTCGGTATGAATATGGTTGGTGAGGGTATAGTAATACAAGTTATCCTTGTGCCTGAACTGGGATGCATCAATTTTAAGGAGCTTTTCAAAAATGCCGAATTTATATCCTGTCAGGCGGAAGCCCGTTGTAGTAACCTTAATGCGCATAGTGTCGGTAACACTCATTTGCTTTCCCACCTGGGGCAAATGCTCATATTGAATGTAGAATACTATGGATTGCGTATACTTTTTCGAGAGCATATTCATCAGCCAGAAACCAAATGAAATAACCACGCAGATAGAGAATACCACAATGCGGTAATTGGACTTAGGCCCCCTTTCCGGTTTCGGCTTGCGCCGTTGTAGCTTAAGCAGCGATGCTTTCACCGCTCAATGGATTTATTCAGTTGCCTTATTAAGCGCAATGGAATTTTCCATAGATACAGCGCTTTTTTCAATCTTCATACGTACTCCCCCTTCTATTTCCATAATCATAAAGGTTTTATCGTCTTGTATTTCGGCAATTTTACCGTGGATTCCGGCTATGGTAATAATCTTGTCTCCCTTTTTAAGTTCCTTGCGGAAATTATTTTGTTCCTTTTGTTTTTTCATTTGCGGGCGTATCATGAAAAAGTAGAAAACTACAATAATCAACAGGATAGGAAGGAAAGAGATGATAGGGTTTTGTCCCGGTTGCGGAGCCATTAAAAGCATAGAATGTAAAAGCATGGTTATTTGTTTGAGGGTTTAATATTTGCGGTTATAGTTAAAAATTTAAATTGAGGTTGGCAGTTCGAGGTAACGGTTACTGTTTTCACCACTTTGCCCATTTTGTCGCTGCTGTCAAAGGTAACACTAATTGTGCCGGTATCGCCGGGATGTTTGGTTTCCTGCGGATAATAGGGTTTGGTACAGCCACAACTGGCAACTGCATTGGAGATTACCAGGTCGCCTTCACCGGTATTTTTGAACTTAAATACACAGGCAACCTTATCGCCTTCGGTAATATCGCCGAAATCGTGGTTGGTATCAGCAAACACCATTTTAGGCAACTTGCCGCTTGGGTTGTTGGCGGCAGATGCAGGTACGTTAATAACGCTTGATGAAAGCTTATCGGTATTGGAAGAATTTCCATTGGTATTATCCTTGGGGTGGCAGGAATATGCCGCCAACACAGTAATAAGACAGGTAAAAACTATAAATAATCTTTTCATCGACCTCAATTTTGAGTTTGCAAAGATACGAAATTGAGGGATACCCTTAATTTGTGGGTTTTAATGCCATTTTTAAAATTGCAAAATGCTGCATTTTAAAGTGGTTTTCAAGAATAGCATAAACGCATATTTATAAGATAATCATTATGTTATAAGTTATTGATGCAATAAAACAACTGTTGCCCATTTTTAGCAATGGCAAATGGGTGGTAAATGGGCGGACAGAATGCTATAGTGCAAGATATTCCTCCTTGAATTTGCCTATCTTTGTGGTATAGCAATTATAAAACAATATGCCCGATAAATTCCATTCCCTAACTCTTAAAGAAGCTATTGCTGTACAAATATTTTATACTTCGCCGGAGGATGAAAACCTTCACGGGAAGATACTTAACAGCGAGAATTGGGCTGAACTTATAGGCAGTATTGAAACAGTAAGCTTCCATAAAACAGGAGGCCCAAAAGATGAGGAGCTGGAGAAACTAATCGAGTCAAAATCGTATAAAGAAATACTGGAAAAATATGACAACTCCGGAGCTACATTTGAAGTAGTAGTTATATACAAGAAGGACGGAAGTGAATTTCAGGAAATGAATTTATCGGATGCGATTGAATCCACCTTTTCACCGGAAGAACTGCCCAGCCAGATTATTGAATTCTTGCTTCAGAAAGAGGAGTTCAGTTTTTTGAAAGGGTAAACTTTGCCTTATTATAATTGATTTTATTATGGAACTATTTGAGCATCCGGAGTGGTGACAGACTTTTCTTTTTTAGGGATAGAGAATTTTACTCCCATATGAATGCCGTAACTTCCATAGGAAAAAGTTTGTTTTGGATACTCTCCGTTAATCTCCACAATATTTGTTTTGTTTGCTGCTCCCGCACTAACATTATCGGAATAGGTGAATTGGGAAGTCGTTAGTGTAAAAGGCATAACTTTACCTGATATAGACTCTGTAAACGTTGTTATATTTCCATTGGTAGGTGACCAATTGTCATTAATCAGATTTACTTC
>DATHOL010000262.1:0-3333 GCA_035484895.1 Bacteroidia bacterium
AACCTACGCACGAATGGCTCGATAAATATGCCGATGCAGGTGGTATGGCCTATGGCATGTTAAGCATGAAAGGCACGGAGATATTAACTTTCTCCCTGCGGAAAGTTCCGCCTTTAGTAAATGAAACATTGGAAAAAGCAAAACTAACGATGGAAGATATTGACCTTTTCATATTTCATCAGGCTAGCGGATTTATATTGGAAGTGCTAAGAAGGAAGATGAAAATACCGAAAGAGAAATTTTTTACCAATATTGAAAACTTGGGTAATACCGTAGCTGCAACAATTCCTTTAGCTTTGTACGATGCCATGAAAGAGGGCCGGGCAAAAAAAGGCGATAAGGTTTTGATTGCAGGATTTGGTATTGGCTATTCTTGGGGCGCAACAATTTTAACAATATAATTTTTAATTATGGATATAAATACATTTATTCAGCAATTACAGGGAGAGTTTGAAGATATTCCGGCAGGCTTTTTAAAACCGGAAACCAAAATCAGTGATATTGAAGGCTGGGGATCTATGCATGCCCTTATTGTTATTGCATTAATAGACACTGAATACGGTGTTACATTAAAGGGTGATGAACTTAGAAAAGTAACATCAGTACAGGAATTATATGACATGGTTGTAAATTTAAAAAATAATCCGGAGTAAATAAAATGGCTCTCTTTTCAATAAATAATGTCCGTATTAAAGGTATAGCCGGAGCAGTTCCCAAAGAAGAATTATCCAATTGGGATTATACGCATATTACCGAACAGGAAAGGAAACTGCTGATTAAAACTACCGGTGTTGAAAAGCGCAGAATGGTAGGAAAATCAGGCATAACCACTACAGATTTATGCAAAGCTGCCGCTGAAAGATTATTGGAAGCAACCAATACATCGAAAGAGGATATTCAAATTGTGATATTCGTTTCCCAAACTCCTGATTATTTTCTTCCAGCTAGCAGTATTACATTACAAAACAGGTTAGGCTTACCAAAAACATGTATGGCGTTTGATATTAATCTGGGTTGCTCAGGATATGTATACGGATTGTCCGCCATCTCTTCCTTAATAAGCGTAGGTAAATTTAAAAAAGCCCTTTTGTTGTGCGGCGATATTTCTTCTGCCGGCCCTCCGGAAGAGGATAAAAGTGTGTTCCCCCTATTTGGCGATGGTGGAACTGCAACACTTTTGGAATATGATGAAACTGCAACACCTATGCATTTCAGCAACCAAAGTGATGGTTCAGGATATGAGGCTATCATTGTTAGAGAAGGTGGAATGCGCAAACCTTTTACCGTGGATTCATTCACCATGGTGGAAAAAGAAAAAGGCATTTCACGAGCCAGCCGCAACCTGGAATTAAACGGAATGGCGGTATTCAATTTCTCCGTTACAGAAGTACCGAAAAACATTGCAGAATTTTTTAGCACAACCAATACCGGACCGGAATCTTACGATTTTTTTGTAATGCACCAGGCTAATTTACTGATGAATGAAACCATCCGTAAAAAAATGAAATTTCCCCCGGAAAAAGTGCCTTATACATTGCCCAAATTTGGCAACACCAGTTCAGCATCTATTCCATTAACAATAGTTTCAGAATTGAAAGACAAAGTTGCAGGAGAGGTTTCCTGGCTGCTTTCAGGTTTTGGGGTTGGATTATCATGGGCAACAGTATCATTAAAAACCACTGGATTGATTTGCCCTGAAATAGTGGAATTATAAAAAATATGTCTACCCCATTTCACCTACACAATAAAACCGTACTTGTAACGGGAGCTTCTTCCGGGATTGGCAAACAGGTTGCCATTTTATGTAGCGCCATGGGCGCAAAAGTGGTTATTACAGGAAGGGATGAAAAACGACTTGCTGAAACATTTTCTTTACTGCAAGGGGAAGGACATTTGCAATTTGCAGGCGACCTGATGGACGAAAGTCAGCGTAACCAAATTATAGATAATGTTCCCGCGATTGACGGTTTCGTGCATTCTGCAGGAGTTGTGGCCCCTGTCCCTGTAAAGTTTATTGCAGAAAAACATATACGTTATATCATGGGCGTTAATTTTGAATCGGCAGTGCTTTCAGTGGCACGCCTGCTCAAAAATAAAAAGTTGAACGATAATGCATCATTGGTATTTTTTTCATCCATTTCTGTAAGTTATCCTTATGCCGGAGGAGCTTTGTATACAGCCTCTAAAGGAGCAATTGAAGCCTATAGCAAAAACCTGGCGATTGAAATTCTACCAAAAAAAATGCGTAGCAACGTAGTTGTTCCCGCTATGGTGAAAACACCTTTATATGAAGAGACGAAGAACCAATCCATGTATCGCAGCGCAGAAGAATATGAGGCTAAATATCCGCTTGGATTAGGCATGCCCGAAGATGTGGCAAATGCCTGTATTTATTTATTGTCGGAGGCTTCCAGGTGGGTAACAGGAATTAACCTTACGCTGGACGGCGGGTTCAGTATTGTTAAATAAAAATGGCCGGAGAAATAAAAAATATTTCCATAGTGGTTCCGGTGTTTAATGCGGCTCCCGCACTTATTGCCCTTCAAGCTGAAATTGACAAGATAATGGTACTAGAGGCAATTTCCTACAAACTTATATTGGTAGATGACGGCTCGGAGGATAATAGCTGGGAAGTAATGAAAGCTGTAAAAAATAAAAATCCGGAAAAGGTTATTGCAATACGGATGTCGAAAAACTACGGACAGCACAATGCCATTTTTGTAGGTTTCCGCCATGCTAAGGGAGAATATATAATTACTATGGATGATGATTTGCAGCATCCGCCTGATGAAATACCAAAACTCCTTAAATGTGCAGAAGAAACAAATGCCGACTTGGTTTATGGTATTTCTAAAACATATAAGAGGTCACCTTTACGCAAGTTTTTACGATGGGGTTACCGGCTTTTAAACCGTATGACAGCAGATGATAAAGAAGGTTCTGCTTTCAGGGTGATAAAAAAAGATTTGGTAGATAAACTTATAACCCACGACCAGGAATTTGTTTTTATTGATGAGTTGACGCACTGGTACACCGAAAAAATAGAGTATATAAAAGTGCGGCACGATAAATCACATGTGGATAAATCGCGTTATCCATTTTCCAGGTTAAGCAAACTTTATTACAACCTTGTCTTCGGCTACAATGCTTTCCTGTTAAGGTTAATTACATTTTTGGGATGCACCTCATCGGCTATTTCTATCCTTATCGGATTGTATTTTATTATCAAAAAAATATTTTTCCACGTACAGGTTGGTTTCACAGGCATTGTGGTAAGCATTACATTTACAGGAGGAATTATTTTGTTAAGTATTGGCATTATTGGCGAATATA
>DATHOL010000263.1:0-3605 GCA_035484895.1 Bacteroidia bacterium
TGTTGGGATTATAAGTAAAAGAAAAACACAGCGAAAATCTGTGTTTTCTGATTGCTTAATAACAAGGTGAAATTTCTGAAATTATGCCCGTTTGGGGAGGCTTAGCAAATTCAATTTTGAGAGTAATTCTTCATCCCTGAACGGCATTTTTATATATGCATCGGCACCTTTGAATTTTTCATCGGTACCATCAATAATTATTATTTGAACCGGTGAAGTTTGATGCGCTTCTTTCAAATCATTACAGAGATTTGCACATTCCCCATTTAATGAAATTTCATCACAAATAATTATAGAAGGGTTAAATTTCTGAATTGCTATTTTTACCTCATTTCCGTTTGTAATGCCTATAACTCCATACCCCTCCAGTTGAAGCAATTCTACAAGGTTTTCGTTTAAAATTTTATCGGGTTCTATTAGCAGCACTGTATTCATTACAATGCAAAAGTATCCCGAATGGCAAGTTGCACGTATGATTTTACTCACATGCCTGAATGACTTTAGTCAATAAAAAAGGCAGTTAAAAATTACGCACCAAGGTAAGTTTAAGTGACCATGAATGTGCAGATTCTACTTCTCCAACCGGACTTACATAAAGCCTCTCCGGGCCGATGCCATACTTCAAAAATATTTCCCGTTGAACATTTTTATGATTTCTGTATCTTACTCCTAAACCAATAACTGCTTCCGTCCACCGGGTAATATAATCAGGTTCATAAAAATCTCCGTTTTCGTCCATCATATCACCATTAGATATGTTGTTTTTTATCAATAAGCCGGTATATTCTATTCCGGCAAGAATAAAAAACCCGTATGCGTCAAATGTGTTGTGGGTGGCGCCATTTCCATAGTTCAATTCAAGCAGTAACGGAATATTGTAGGAACAATTTGCATACGGATTTATTTGGTAAATATCGGGCTCGGCAACTACCGTGAATCCAATGCCGAAAGAAGGGGCTGTGCTCAAAGACAAAGAGAACCTTGAACTAAATTGGATAAGATTATATCGTATTTTTCCGCCTATGGAAACAAAGTTGGTATTGAACACAAATACAGCGGCGTTGCCCTCTTGCGGGTAAGGAGGTTTTGGAGTGTTATCACTCGCAAAATGCGGGTAAATATTTATGGGGCCTTTTTCAATATCAGGAAGGACATTATAAGTAAAGCCTAAGAATAACCTGTTTTTTGACTGCATGCTATGCGAATCCCAACCAACCTGGCTAAAAACAGGCAATGTTAAACTGAAGAAAAAAAACGATAGCAGGAAAGGTATTTTTTTATTCTCCATTAATTACTAATTGGAAATAGTGCTCAATATAGCAATAAATTTTGAAACAGGGCATGAGCCCGGCTCCGCCAATTAGAAATGTTCATTATTTCAGGGTATTATGAAGTACAAAGCTTAGTTTAACTCTACTGCCGGTTTAGCTTTAACCGTTTTACGTTCTCCAATCTGCTGCCTCCACATAGCATAATAAAGCCCTTTTTGCTCCAGTAATTCTTCATGTTTTCCCGATTCTATAATGTGGCCCTTTTCAAGTACATGAATTTTATCGGCGTGCATTATAGTGGAAAGCCTATGCGCTATCAGAATTGTAATATGATTGGTATTTTGTGAAACGTCGCGAATAGTTTTGCTTATTTCTTCTTCCGTAAGGGAATCAAGGGCAGAAGTGGCTTCATCAAATACCAGCAAATTGGGTTTGCGAAGCAATGCCCTTGCTATGGATAACCTTTGCTTTTCTCCGCCCGATACTTTTACGCCTCCTTCACCAATTACGGTATCAAGGCCTTTGTCGGCACGCGCCAATAGGTTTTCACAAGCTGCTTTATGCAATACTTCCAGGCATTCTTTATCGGTTGCATTAGGAGCTACGAACAGTAAATTTTCCTTAATGCTTCCGGAAAATAATTGGGCATCCTGGGTTACCAGCCCTATTTGTTCACGTAGCTTATCAAGGTCTATTTCTTTACCGCTGATATTATTATAAAGTATTTCTCCGCTGGCGGCAGGATATAGCCCTACCAGTAATTTCACCAATGTTGTTTTACCTGAACCCGATGGGCCAACAAAAGCAATTGTTTGTCCCAATTCTGTTTTAAAGGAAATATCTTCCAGTGCATAGCCGGTAGCCGTTTGATGCTTAAAGGTTACGTTTTCAAATTCAAGTGATTCTATTTTCGCAAGCTTAACAGGCTTTTCCGGTTTAGGGTCTTTAGGGGTATTCAATATTTTGCTGAAATTATCAAGCGACACCTGTGTTTCCCGGAAGGTATTAATGATGTTGCCCAATTCCTGCAAAGGGCCAAAAATAAAGAAGGAGTATATCTGCAAGGCAAACATTTGGCCTATGGTTACCCGATCGTTAAAAATGAGGAAAATAAGCATGAACAGAATAATATTCTGAAGCAGGTTTACGATGGTCCCCTGAACAAAACTGATACTGCGTATGTAACGCACTTTTTTTAGCTCAAGCCCTAATATTTTAACTGTAGTGGAATTTAACCTGCCAATTTCCTGTTCAGCAAGCCCCAGGCTTTTTACCAATTCAATATTGCGCAGAGACTCGGTTGTGGATCCTGCCAATGCTGTTGTTTCCGATACGATTTTTGTCTGTATTTTTTTAATTTTTTTAGTAAGGAAAGAACTTACAAAAGCTAATATGGGGACGATGGAGAAATAGACCGGCGCAATAAGCCAATATATTTTCATGGCATATACAAACACAAACACAACCCCAACAAGAGTAGTAAATAGCACACTGATAAATGCCTGCATGAATCTTTGAATATCATCGCGCACTTTTTGCAGTATGCCCAATGTTTCGCCGCTGCGCTGGTCTTCAAAAACGGAGTAAGGCAACTCCAATGAATGCCGTATACCATCAGTATAAATCTGTACGCCCACCTTTTGGGTAACCACATTGGTAAAATAGTCCTGGAAATTTTTGGCAATGCGCGATACCATGGCTACCCCTAAAGAAATGCCAATCCATGTAAGGACATTGTTGTAAAACTGGGAAGAAGTAAATAAGTTCTTTTTAGTCAAATAGCTGTCTACTATATGCTGGAATATGCCGGGGTTAATCAGGGAAAAGACCTGGTTAATGGTAGCTAAAACCAATGCCAATAGCACTAATGACTTATATTGCCTGAGATAGGAGTATAGTAATTTCATAGGAGTTATTTCGAGAAAGACGCAAAGTTACACGAAATACTTTTTTATAAATCAACTACCCAGCATGTGCGCCATATTTAGTAGCCCCTCATTTATATTTACAAGGTGTTTGCGCGTTTTTAAAAACGGAGTAAATTCAATTTGATTATTGATGAGCCCTGCCATTTCGTTTTTTCTTCCTTCAATAAGCCCTTCTGTGGCTGCGACTCCAAGCCTGCTTGCTAAAATGCGATCAAATGCGGTAGGATTGCCTCCCCTTTGCATGTGCCCGATTACCGTTACCCTCGATTCAAAATAATTGCATTTTTCAGTTACTTGTTTTGCAATTTCATAAGCTCCTCCGGGAATATCCCCTTCAGCTACAATAATGATAAAGGAAGATTTATTCCGCTTTCTTCCGGCATCAATCCGTTTTACAACCTCATCA
>DATHOL010000264.1:0-10188 GCA_035484895.1 Bacteroidia bacterium
CGTCACTCTTCATTACTGCCGCCGAGAGCGATACAAGGATATAATCGAAATCTATGGGGTTGCCTTGAAAAACATTTTCAAACGAAGTATTGCCTGTGTTGGTGCCTGTAGCCTTTTTGCCACCTTGTTGTGATTTTACAAACTCATCGAAAATAGCGCCCAGCAGAAAGCCTGCAATAGCGCCATCTAACCTGGCAATAAACCAACCAATAACTACTCCGAAAAACTTGCCCGTGATATTTACCATACTTAAGAGGCGCAAAAATAGGTTGTTTTCACTACACTGTTCAAAAAGCTATCAGCTATTAGCTATTGGCTGTTGGCTATTTTATTAATTTTGGGTCGCACAATCAATATGTTCGCACTACTAAAAAAGGAAATATCAGGCTTTCTCGGTTCGTTAATCGGCTACATAGTAATAGGTGTTTTCCTTATTGCCATGGGCTTGTTGCTATGGGTTTTCCCTTTCGATTCCAATATTTTAAATGGCGGTTATGCCGGCATTGACCCGCTCTTTGTGCTTGCCCCCTGGGTGTTTATGTTTCTTATTCCGGCGGTAACCATGCGCTCTTTTGCTGAAGAAAAGAAAACCGGAACCATAGAACTTTTACTTACCCGCCCGCTTAGCGATATGGAAATTATACTTGCCAAGTATTTTGCCTGCATTGTATTGGTAATACTGGCATTGCTGCCGACACTGGTATATTACTTCTCTGTTTCCGTTTTAGGCGACCCACCCGGAAACATAGATAATGGCCGTACCTGGGGTTCCTATCTCGGTTTAATATTTCTGGCAGGCGGTTTTGCATCTATCGGGGTATTTGCATCCTGCATCAGCAATAACCAGGTGGTTTCCTTTATTTTTGCGGTAATACTGTGTTTTATTTGTTATACCGGATTCACTTTTATCGGGCAATATATCTCGTCGGGTGCAATAGGAAATTTTATCCAGTTAATGGGTATCAGCCTGCACTATTCCTCCATGAGCCGTGGCGTGATTGACACCCGCGACGTAATTTATTTTGCCAGCATTTCCATTGCATTTTTATTAATGACGAGAACTTCTTTAGAAAGCAGAAAATGGTGAACGAAGCGGTTATACATAAAAAGAAAACTACAGGCAGGGACTTATTCCGGCTTGGCCTCAGCATCGTTATTTTGTTTTTGCTGAATTATGTCGGCTCATTCGTTTTTCATCGTTTTGATTTAACATCCGAAGGGCGCTACACCCTTTCAGCTCAATCTAAAGCCATTGCTGAAAACATAGAGGGTACTGCATTCTTCAAGGTTTACCTGGATGGGCCTAAACTGCCTTCGGGCATGGTGCGCCTGCGTGATGAAACCAAGGAAATGCTGGATGAGTTCCGCGCTTATTCCGGGGGAAAAATACAATACGAATTTATTGACCCTACTGCCAACCCCGACCCAAAAGTAAGGCTGTCACTAATGCAGCAATTGTATAAGGAAGGCCTTTCCCCTATTGATTTGCAAGTGCAGGAAACATCGGGCAACTCCGAACAAACCATAGTGCCGGGAGCAATACTTTCATACAGGGGCAGGGAAATATCAATGGATATATTGCAGCGCCAGGGCAACACCAACCCTATGGCTGCCATTAATTATTCTATTGAAGAGTTGGAATATAGCATCGATAATGCCATTCATAAACTCACATTGGATTCTAAACCCAGTATAGCTTTTGTACAAGGCCAAGGCGAACTGGACTCCATACAAACTGCCGGCGCCGCCAAAGCATTAAGCGAATATTATAATGTGCGTACCATTTACCTCAATCACCGGGTAGGCGCATTGTTAGATTCGGCACATAATGTACGCTACAGAGCCATCATTATTGCCAAGCCCGATACCGCTTTCAGCGAACCGGATAAACTCGCCCTCGACCAATATATTATGAATGGCGGAAAAGTGCTTTGGCTGCTTGATCCTTTATATACTCCGCTGGACACGCTTGCTTTATATGGCAATGTAATTGGATTTCCCACCGATTTGAATCTGGAGGATATGCTGTTTCAATATGGCGTAAGGCTGAACAATAATATAGTACTGGACTTTCAATGCTCGGCAGTGCCTGTAAATACTGCGCTGAAAGGCGAACAACCCCAATGGAAACTGGAGCAATGGTTTTATGAACCGTTGATTTCTCCGAAAGGCAGCAACCCGATTGTAAAAAATTTAAATCTGGTGGAACTGAATATGGCGAGCACTATTGATACCATTAAAGTTCCGGGAATTAAGAAAACTGTTTTGCTCGCCACCTCCAAATCTACTATGCTGCGGAGCGCACCGGCACGCATAAGCATGGGAATAACACATTTGCATTTGAGCGAAGATATTTTTAAGTTGAAGTTTCAGCCTGTGGCGGTATTGTTAGAGGGCAAGTTCACCTCGCTTTATAAAGGGCGCCTTCCTGCCAATGTGATGAACTCGCAGAAATATGCCTTTAAAGCAGAAAGCAAACCCACATCTATGATAGTAGTTTCCGATGGAGATGTTATCCGGAATGATGTGGAGTTTAATGGTACCAATGCGTTACCCCTCGGGCAGGATAAGTGGACCAAAGAAATGTACAGCAACAAAGATTTTATTTTGAACAGCATGAACTACCTCTGCGGCGATACGGCCCTGTTGCAAGTGAGAGGCCGTCAACTACAGATACGCCTGCTCGACGGAAAGAAAGCCAAAATGCAGCAAACACAATGGCAGATTATAAATCTTGTAGTTCCGATACTGCTTATCATATTGCTTGGCTTGATTCTGGCTGCTATAAGGAAAGCTAAGTACGCTAAATAGTTTTCAGTGGTCAGTGGTTAGTATACACTATTGGATTTCAACTCGATTTTTTTGTAAAATTTTAATTGGGCTTTGCAGCAATTATACACCCTTTTTTAAATGGCGTATAATTATGCTACTTACTGAAATTCAATTTATTACAAGCGAAGCGAAATTTTAAACTACTGTTACCCATTTTTTGCTCAGGCAAATGCATAGCAAATGCCACGCATATCCAATAGGCGTATATTTGTAATTCAAAACTATTAATCTAACATGATTACCTGCCGGCGAACCAACTCAGAAGACTTTGACTTTAATATTTTAGTAAAAGAACTGGATGCAGAATTAAAAATAGTGGACGGTGCTGAACACGGATTTTATTCCCAATACAACAAAATTGACAGCATAAAATATGTGATTGTTGCGTATGACGATAATACGCCCGTAGGTTGCGGTGCCATTAAGCAATACTCGCCCGAAGCAACAGAAATAAAACGGATGTATGTGGTGCCTCATAAGCGCGGAAAGGGCGTTGGGACCATCGTTTTAACAGAATTGGAAAACTGGGCCAAAGAACTGAACTATAAAAAATGCCTGCTGGAAACCGGCAAACGCCAACCAGATGCCATCAGGCTTTACACTAAAAACGGCTACGAACTTATACCCAATTACGGGCAATATGAAGGCGTGGAGAATAGCGTTTGTTTTGGGAAGGGGTTGTGAATTTTAACACAGAGGGCACAGAGTAGAAAGAGTCTCACAAAGAAAATATATCCCTGAAAGGGTTGTTGCAGTATTCATAACTTCATTACTTTTGTTAAATAAATTATAATTAACTTCAATACAATGAAAGTAGAAATAGGTGGATACGACTTAGTCTATTCAGAAACCATAATCCAATTTGAAAACCACCCAATTATAATCACATTACGGGATGAGATTGAAGGCGATTTTATATTCCATATTTATTTTGTCACTAATAGACTAAATCCAGTAATGGCTGTTAATACAACATCCATAGATATGTTTAACCTAAGAATAGATTTTATAAATTTTGATAATGCAAATAATGTTGGTAGTACCCAAATACTGCATTTTGGGACTCTTCGACGTAGAAATCTTTATTTCAATTATCGGGTCTTTGACATTGTGAATTGCGGAAAGACTCTAATTGTTAATTTTTATACCCAAAAGTAGAGGTATGGGTAACAGTTCGTATACAAAAAAAATGCCTGTAAATGCTTCTGGGAACACCCATAATATTATTCGTGCTACTTCCAATGAACAACTTATCTTACATTTTACAGATATTGAAATAGGTGTAGTTACAGCATTACAGTCCGAATTGGATGTTTTAAAGAAAGCTGCAGTGCGACATGAATCAATCGTTGGAAAAAAAAGGACCTATGATAAACTATATTTTGAAATAAATGGAAGGGAATTTGCAATTATTGCGCACACATTGAATCGTATGGGAATTTCATCAATGTCAATTACACTAATGGAAATCCTTCACTTTTTCCCACAGTTAAAGTATATTGGACTTATTGGTATTGCTGCTGGTTCGAGTAGTAAAAATCAAAATAAAGGTGATATCCTGATACCAACTACTGTATATAACTATGAAATGGGAAAATACACAGAATCATTAAAAGGTGAAAGTATTGAAGTGTCTTTTGAAAGCGATTATAAATCATTTCCAATAGATGAAGATGTTTTGCAGAAAATTACAACAGTTACAAATAATGAAAATATTCTAAATGCAATTCTGCAGAGCTGGGATGGTCCCAAATCAAATCAATTAAAAGTTCATGTAGGGGACTTTGCATGCGGGTCTTCAGTAATTGCGTCTAAAACTAAAGTAAAGCAAATTGAAGATGCCATATCTCGTAAATATATCGGCCTTGATATGGAATCTTATGCATTAGCAGCAGTTAATCAACTAAAACACAATGAGAATATCAAGATGTTTATTATAAAGTCGATTACGGATTTTGCTGATTCAACAAAAGATGATAGTGACCACGATTTTGCTTCTTATATAGCTGCTAAGGTATTTTTAGAGGTATGTTCACTGGTATTAATTTAAAAGTAACAATAGGGTAAGATTGCTTCGCGGAGCCTCGCAATGACGCAATTCGTAATTTTTAATTCGTAATTGAATATTACGCCTTCTGCATCTTTAAAAACACCCTCACCTTCTTAAAGAAATTAAGATACGCATCTCTATCAAAGATGGCGGAATCAACGGAGGCTTTATAAGTAAGGAATACGCCAATAGGTGTAAGTATAATAGCCGATAGCCACGAGCCGGTAAATACAGTCATTTCTTCCTGCCGCGCCGATTTTGTTCCTACTATAGTGAGTATATAATACAATACAAAAAAGATAGCAGCTACCACCACAGGCATCCCTAATCCGCCTTTGCGGATGATGGCTCCAAGCGGTGCACCAATAAAAAACAACAGCAGGCAGGCAAAAGGAAATGTAAAAGTCCGTTGCCATTGTAACTCGCGCTGTATAACACTCAGATGCGACGCATCGAATTGGGTGGATGTTTCGCCAATCATTTCTTTAGCGCTGCGAACCGTATTGGTGGCGGCATCCAACAGCATCATTTTATCCTGCAAATTGCTGAGTCCTCGCGGGCGCAAATTCCGGCGGGGATATGTTTCCACACTCAGGTAACTGGTGATTATCTGTTTGCTGAATTGCTCCTTGCTTTTGTTAAGGCTCTTTTTAAGGGAATCGGCAGAGTTGCTTAGCTGGCGCATATCCATCATCTGGTAATCGCTTTTAAACAATTCCTCCTTGGTGCGGCTAAACCGGAAACTGGATAAATCCAGATAAAGCGTTTGCTGTGTAAAGTGGTTCTCTAAAATCGGGTGGCTGATTCTTTCCTGGTTGTTGTCCATCATATCCTCGTATGAGTTGCCATCATCCAGGGTAAAAATCATATAGCGCGAGTCGGTAGACATTTTTATTTTCCCCGACTTGGCAAGCACCACCTTCGTATTTCCCATATTGGAAGTATGGTCATAAATCAGAATATTATGCACCGTTTCCTGGTCGGGGTCTTTTGCGCCAATCCGCATACTATAACCGTTAATGCCGCTATAAAACACATCGGGCTGCAGGTTTAAGGCGGGTTTGGTATTTTGTATATCCCACAAAAGGGAATTCATTTTAAGGTTTATAACAGGCAGCCCGTAATTGGCAAATAGAAAAGCGCCAATGGAAATCGCTAATACCAATGTGGCCAAGGGAGTCATAATTCGCGGCAGCGAAAGCCCCGATGATTTTAACGCCACTAATTCATAATTCTCCGCAAGGTTACCGAAAGTCATGATGGATGCAAGCAATATAGCCATAGGCAAAGCCAGCGGAATAAGGTACAGCATTACCCAAATCATAAACTTGGTAATAACTAAGCCCGACAAGCCTTTGCCGACAAGGTCATCGATATACTTCCACAGGAATTGCATTAACAGGATAAAGAGTGCAATTACCAATGTAAGCGCAAGAGGGCCAAGAAATGATTTGATTATATATCTGTGGAGAGCTTTCATTAAGTTCGTAAAGATACTTGAATTAGAGATAAGTGATGAGTGATAAGAGATGAGCGGGAACACACTTATCTCTTATATCTTATCTCTACTATCTGCATTTTAATAGTATTTATTACTTTTGTCGCAATTACCTCATGATATACAACAAGAAAATAGTAGTAGTGTTGCCGGCATATAATGCTGAGCTAACCCTTGAACAAACCTACAAAGAAATCCCCTTCGACATAGTGGATGAGGTAGTGTTGGTGGATGATGCCAGCAAAGACAACACCATTGAAAAAGGCAAAAGCCTGGGTATAAAGCATATTATTCGCCACGAAAAAAACCGTGGCTATGGCGGTAACCAGAAAACCTGCTACAATACCGCACTTGGGTTGGGAGCCGATATTGTAATTATGCTCCACCCCGATTATCAATATACACCTAAACTTATACATGCTATCTCATACATTATTGCAGATGATGTTTACCCTGTGGTGCTCGGCTCACGCATATTAGGCAAAGGCGCGTTGAATGGTGGCATGCCTTATTATAAATACGTTTTCAATCGCATGCTTACACTGTCGCAAAACATACTTATTGGTCAGAAGCTTTCCGAATATCATACAGGATATAGGGCTTATACTAAAGAAGTTTTGGAAACCATATCGTATGAATCCTGTTCCGATGATTTTGTGTTTGATAACCAGGTTATATCGCAAATATTCATGGCCGGTTTCGAAATAGCTGAAATTACCTGTCCTACCAAATACTTTCCTGAAGCATCTTCTATCAACTTCAAACGCAGCATGACATACGGTATAGGTGTTATGAAAACCTCTTTTGTCCATTTCTTTAACCGTATGGGAATGGCTAAGTCTCCTCTTTATAAAATGAGGAAGGAGCGGGTTAAGAAATAGTATTTTTTGCGCACCTGAGATTGTCATTCTGAACGAAGTGTGTAATGACAAATAAATCACGTTAATTACCTGATAGTTATGCCAATTATTTCATAAATTAGTTCCCTATATAGTTCCTTTTAGTATCTTTGTGTTCGTAATTAATGACTTATCAAAAAAACAATGAACACACGATTTTTCCTAAGAGAACAAAACGGCAGTAACTACATTCATGCAGATATAACTGGAAACGGCCTGCGCCTGAAAGCATCAACTGGAGTTCAGATTAACAGCGTAAAAGACTGGAACGAAAAAAAGAAAGAGGTTAGAGGAACCGACCTCAACTCAATTGCCTGTAACCAAAAACTCAGAGATATTGAAAATACGGTTGACAAACTTACAACCACTCATTCATTGAGTGGTGAAGAACTAACTTCTGAGGTTCTTAAAACAGAAGTATTAAAAGTTACTGCACCGCACCGTTTGAAAAATAAAGAATCAGACATTAACAGAATCACAAATCTGCTGCGCTTGGTTGAAGATTTCATTGACAATAAAAGAAAGAAGGTGTCCGCAAATACGATGGTTAATAAAAATACCTTTAAAGGACTACTGCAAGGCTATGTAAAAAAGTATGGCTTAAACAGTGTTGATTTTAAAAACATCGATTTTAATTTTGAGGAAAAGTTTACCAAATTTCTTTTCTCAGACTATAATTATAACATCAACTCATTGGACGGAATAAAGGCTCAAATCGCCGCCTTCATGAATTTTGCAGTTGACAGGGGTTTGACTACAAATATGACGTTTAAAAAGTTTTCCCGTGAAAAGGTGGAAGTTGATACCATTGCTTTAACAAATGAAGAAGTTGACGGTTTGTATAATCTCAAGCTTGAATCTAGGCCTGATGCAGATATTAGAGATATGTTTTGCTTTACCTGCCTCACGGGACTGCGCTTTAGCGATGTAATACTTGTTAACGGGGAAAAGAGGACTGGCGACTATTTGAATTTTCAGGATATAAAAACAGGAAAGTTTTTAACCGTACCACTCCGGGCAAAGGCAATAAAAATATTAAAGCGCCACAACAATAAGTTTTATAAAATCTCAAACAGTCATTACAACAAACGTATTAAAGAGGTTGCAAAACAACTTCCTGTCTTACAACAATCGGTTGAGATACACACCACCAAAGGCGGTGTAAGAAAAGACGTCATTGTAAAAAAATGGGAAATTGTAAGTTCACATACAGGTCGTCGCACTTTTGCCACCAATGCAATCAAGGCTGGAATACCTGCCCATGTTGTGATGAAGATAACGGGGCATAAAACCTATGCCGCTTTTCAACGTTATATTCGCATCGATGGGCAAATGTCAGCTGAGTTAATGATGAATGAGTTCAAGAAAATCGACAATAAGAAAGCGGCTTAAACAGCTTTTTTCACAAATGACTTTTTAAATAAAGGCTTTTCAGGCTTATAGACTTGGAGAGCCTTTTTAAATTGCCCTACGTTATAAACTTTGTGGTCAAATTCTTGATGCTTATCAACCCGACCCGACTTTAAAATATTGTGAAACGTGGTTTTGCCAATGCCATAAGCCGAAATAAAATATTCCTTTGGCATATACTCACTAATCATCTGCCCGGCGTTGCCAATTTTTTCAGCAATAAAAGCTTCCACCCGTGGCTTAAATAACTCCCACAGGTATTCTTCTAACCCTGCTGGAAGTTCCGCCTCTGCGCACTTTATATGTATTACCGGTTTGAGCAACTGTATATTTTGTCCAGATATGCCTCAATAGTATATAATTTATTTTGTAATAATTTTTCTGGATTAGCACTGTTAATAACTATTCCTTATCACACAGGGCATTTATAGGAAGATACACGCACTTTTGCAACTCCTCGATTTCAGCCTCTATGTTGCCTATACAGCGCTTATAATAGGTATAGGTATCTTCCTGTTTATGATAACGGTTGCGCTTATACAGCTTTTTATAATTTCTTTGGAAATCGTCTTTAAAAAAATAAGATTCAATGAAAATAAACTGGGTTCTTACATTACAGGGGTTGTTACATTTTGGTTAAACAAGACCTGCTTATCCTTGATGACTTTGGAATGCAGCCCTTAGACTATGGAGAAAATTAAACCGCTGTCGTATGCACCACCTCCACCTGCTATTCTAATGTGAAACACATAAAGGAATATACAAAATGTGAACCCTGCATTATTGAAATGAAGGACGGAAAACAATTTGAAGTCTCACGCAGAAAAAAACAGTAGGTGTTAGAAAAACTTAAAAGCTAAGTTGTATAAGTTCAATATAAAGGAATGAATTGACAAGAATAGTTGATGAATTTTGGGTGTGATTTTTGGTACGATTTTTGCAGGCATTTGCAGCAAAATGCAGCCAACTTACGCGAAAAGTGGTTGAAAACAAATACTCTTAATCTTTGGGTCGTGAGTTGGCCCCCTCCCCACCCGGGTCACTGAAAATAAATAGCATATAATTACTGCTGCTTATTTAAACCGCACCTCATTTAATGAGGTGCGGTTTTTGGTGTCATCTTCTCGATAGAAAGGTGCTGAAAATTAAAGCAATAAATCAGCCGAGCTATTGAGTAGTAGTCATTGGGTCGCAGGGTTGCCCCTCATTGAGGTCATAACAAAAAAACATTCCAACCCAAAGATGTTTGTGCATGCTTTTTGCCTTTTATTCAATATCGCCGTATTACCTATTGCTACACCCCCATCATCGTTTTGTAAATATCATCGTCAGGTCCCAATCCTAACTTTCTACGGAGTCTGTGCCTGCCTTTTTGCACCGATTCAATGCTTATACCTTTAAGGACACTTATTTCCTTAGTTGACATATTCAATTTAAAGTACCCGCAAAGCTCCAGTTCCGATTTAGTGAGAGAAGGGAACAAAGCAATCAGCCTTTTA
>DATHOL010000265.1:0-5117 GCA_035484895.1 Bacteroidia bacterium
GAGTTTAATTTTCAAAAAATACTTGAGGAAGAAAGAAAATACTCACCCGGTGTTGCAGACTTTACGGCTCGCCTTTCTACAAATCAACCGGTAAATAAATGTTTCATAGGTGAAGCTGTTTTACTTTCCCCCTTTTTTTTAATAGCATACACCTTAAGTCATTTATTGGGTTACGATACAGGTGGGTATGGTTTGCTCTTTCAGGTGTTTGTTAGTATAGGGGCATTATTCTATCTTGCTTTTGGGCTGATTTATTTACGGAAACTTATAAAACTATATACGGTTTCAGAGTTTGCCACAGGGCTTACAATTATTCTGGTAGTATTTGCTACCAATTTGTTTAATTATGCAACAATAGAGCCATCTATGAGCCATGTATATTCTTTTGGCTTTATGGCGTTTTTCCTGTTTCACCTCAAGAAATCCATAGATGAATTCAAGACTAAGAACCTTTTGTGGCTGACGGTTGCAATAACTATTTTAGTGCTTATCCGGCCAACAAATTTGCTTGGCATATTTTTTATTCCATTTTTTGCGGGAAGCATAAAAAATTCAATTTCATTTATAGTAAAATTTTTCAAAAATAAAAACATACTGGTTTTTTTCTTAGTGGCTGGCGCAATATTATCGATACAGTTCATAATTTGGTATGCTGAAACCGGACGGTTTTTTATCTGGAGCTATCCGGGCGAAGGTTTTAATTTTTTAAGGCCCCGTTATATATATATACTGTTTAGCTACTGCAAGGGTTGGTTTTTATATACACCTCTTATGCTTATGACTCTTTTAGGGGGCTTCTTTACATACAGACGAAATCGTTTCTTGTTTTTATCTGTTTTATTCTTTTTTTTACTGATAACGTATGTGCTTAGCAGTTGGTCTAGCTGGTGGTATGGAGGTTCTTTCGGATTACGAGCCTTCATTGACTTTTATCCGGCCTTCGCACTTTTACTTGCAATTACCCTGGATTCGTTCACCTCTCTTTGGCTTCAAGTTCCCTTCACTATAGGTTGTTTTATGTGTCTGTATCTTAACCAGGTTCAAACTTATCAATATACTCATTCAATACTTCCTATCGACAGTATGAATAAAAATAGATATTGGAAAATATTTCTTAAAACCGACCACGCTTACGTTGGCATTTTTGAAAATCTGAATACAGATAATTATAATTATTTTACCCGTTATTATTTCAGTAACGACTTTGAACATAATACATGGGGATATAACGATAATATTAGCACAAACTTTGCACAAAGTGGAACTCATTCCGCTTTCGTTGATCAGCAGCACCAATATTCCCCTGCATTAGTATTGAAAGCTTCCGAGCTTCCTCAAGCGAAACCATTATATATCTACGTAAAAGTGTGGGTTTACATGCCTGATTTCAATAATGATGCCGAAATTGTTGCCAGTTTGCAAGATGATAAAGGGGCATGCCTTTTATGGAGAACACGGTTTCTCCAGGGTTTTGTATTTGAGCGTAACTTGTGGACACAGGCATACGCATTGATAAAGTTGCCTGAATTAAATAATCCGGACGATGTATTAAAGGTGTATGTATTAAATACCAAGAACATTGTTTATATTGATAACATGGAAGTTACATTTGGTACTCCTAAATAAGAAATACCTTTACTGTAATAAATTGAAATGCGTAGCGGGGAGTATTTTACAGTATAATTGCAATCAGATGTTTTATTCTTAATTCTTTTGGTGTTGCACCAACCAAATAGCGTCCAGGGTCAGCATAGAATCAACGGGAAGATTGTTCGTTTTTGCTTTTTCAGCAATCGTTTTCATTAAGTCGGGGTTTTGCTTCATCTCATTCCGTTTGGCAAGGACTTTGTTGTTGAAGGTATTTTTAGCGGCTGTGTCATCGCCCAAGACTCTGCATGCGGCATCGGTAAAATCCCATCCTAAATTCGGGAGTTTGGTTTCCGTAGATTCAAGAATAATTATATCACTGTTTTTTATTTGAGTTAAAAAGTCACCATCATTCACATCAGTAACAACAGAACTGCCGGATGTGTAAACATTGGAAAAATATTTATAGTAATATATAACGGAAAAAGGATTCCAGAAATTATAATGAACAGTAAGCCCCCAAAAATAACTATCTCCTACATATAGCAATGACGGTTTTATGCTTGTAGAGTCTTGCGGGTATGCTAATTGGGGGTGCCCCATTGTTTCGCGGGGAATAGGGAGTAACAGATTCATCTCATTTTCCAACTCAAGTTCATCTCCGTTTGCTTCTTCGGGAATAATATTTTTCCAATTAGTATGAAACATTTTTATATGTTTTTTATCTTCAATGTAGGTTATAATCGAGTCAGCTGCTACACAGGCACCGAAGAAGCTCCAATGAGTTCCTTTTTTGGGGTATAGAGGATACCTGGATGACCCTTTTAATTGCATAAAGTAGCTGTTAAAGTCAATAACATTCAGGCCTGCTTCCGGGGCTAGTTTAGCGTACAATTCATAATTATTATTCTTGCTATATTTAAATTCATCGGGAAGATTCTCCCGATTAAGGCGCGCCTTTGAAGGGGCAAATATTAGAATGAATAATTTATGGCGTGAAGCCAGGAATTTTTGAATTTTTACTAATTCGTTTATTCTTTTACGTATATTGTCTTCTCCTATATAATCCTGACCTGTATAAGCGAAAACATAATCCTTCCCATAAAATTCTCCGTTTTTGCCAGCTATAATATCTGCAGCATGTGGTTTTTTGAATAAGTAATACTCAAGTTGATTATTTATGCGGATAAACAGGTTTCTTAACCCGAAGGTATCTCTCAGATAGTTTTCCTTATGCGCCTGGAATTTTCCGGAGAACCATCCCTGGGCTGTAAATGTTGTATCATCTGTAAGTATATAGGCCCCTGATAATTTTTTTAAAGGAAGCAAATGAATTTTACTTTGTATTAATGGCAGGAATAAGCAGCCAATTAAAAAAATAAAAAGTATTTTGCGATATGACTTCATAGCTTTCTGATTTCTTAAAATCTGAAATAAATAAACGGATTAAACCCTGTGGCAGCTATATTCCCTATTGAAAGTACAAATAATATCAATGACAGGGCGGCTGCAACGGTATGTCTTGTGTTGGAATATGCACCGTTAAACACAGCATCCTGTAGTTTAGTTGTCCATTTCAAATAGGAAAAGAAAGCAAAGAAGGCAGCTATAATAAATAGCGTGTAAAACTGCGAGCCAATATCCAGGGTGTATGTTTTGCCATCGAAAGCAAACATTCGTTTGATATAGCTAATAGCATCATGAAACTTTTCGACTCTGAAAAATACCCAGCCAATAGCTACAATTAAAAAGGTAAGCATGGTTCTGAATAGCTTGCCTATTTTATCATAAATCTTCAATAGGAAGGCTCTTTCCAATGCTAAAAAGGTGCCGTGATATGCTCCCCAAAAGACAAAGTTCCACGATGCGCCATGCCACAAACCGGATATCAGAAACACAAACCATAGATTAAAATATAAACGCAGTTTGCTGTCAACCCTGTTACCTCCTAAAGGAATATAAAGGTAGTTTTTCATCCATCGGCCCAGAGACATGTGCCAACGCCTCCAAAACTCAGTTATGCTTTGTGAGATATATGGATTGTTAAAATTTTCCGGAAACTTGAAACCTATCATGCGGGCAATGCCGATGGCCATATCCGAATAGCCTGAAAAGTCAAAATATATCTGAAAGGTATAGGCCAATATTCCTATCCAGGCAGCATACGTAGAAAGGCCTGAATAGTTGGACTGAAAGACATTATCGGCCACCATTCCCATTTGGTTTGCAATTAATACCTTTTTAGAAAGCCCTATAATAAAACGGTAGAACCCCATCAATCTGTCATCAATGGTTTCATTTTGTTCCCGGTCGGTTATCTGGTCTGCCAGTTCGTGATAACGAATGATAGGGCCCGCTATAAGTTTTGGAAACAGGATAATATACAATTGGTAATTCCAGAAATTATCCAGCGGTTTATGCACTCCTCTGTATACATCTACCACGTATGTAATAGTTTCAAATGTATAGAAAGAGATTCCAAGCGGAAGTATCAATTTTGTCCATCCCAAGGCATGGGCATGGAACAAGTGTGTTAAAACAATATCTACATTTTCAATAAAGAAACCTGAATACTTAAAATAGAACAGCAGCCCCAGGTTGATGGAAACAGACAGTGTAAGCATAATTCTCCGGTAAAGTCTTGTCTTGGTTTTTGACATCCACTTTACCAGGAAAAAATCGAGAAATGTAGTACCCAGAATTACAAAAATGAATTTTGGGGCTCCCCAGCTATAAAAGAAAATACTGAAAATAAGGATTACCGCGTTTTTATATTTCTTATCCGCAAGATAATAGGTAAATAAAAAGACGGGTAAAAAGTAAAGAAGAAATATTATACTGCTAAATACCATAGCGTTTTAAAAATGATTAAAGTACTTTTTTACCCGCAACAAAATCTTTTAAATAGAAAGGCTCATAATAGGCTACATCGGCAAACTGCTTTTGTTTAAAGGCTTCTTCGGATAAAATGACCATGTTTTTTGCAGACGCATATACCTCATCCAGCCAAATACAATGCGATCCGCTTGATTTTAGAAGTTCTTTCATTTTAGGCATTCCATCTCCCGCAAAAGCTATTTCAGTATTTGTCAAAATATCTGCAAATGAATGTTCATCCAGTATTTTTGCTTCGACAGGTAATACTACGTCGCCGTCAAAAGTATACATTGTTGTATATACCTCCAGTCTTCGGGCATCAATCATCGCACAGTAATAAACATCCTTTCTTTTTAGAACGGTTGCCGATGCCATTGCCATAGCCTTTAATGTAGGTATTGCTATCATGGGTTTATTAAGGGAATAACACAAGCCTTTTGCTGTAGAGGTTCCAATTCGTAAGCCGGTATATGAACCGGGCCCTGTGCCAATGGCTATAGCATCTAAAGCAGAGTAGGGGAGTGCAGCCTGTTCCATTATTGAATTAATAAATACCACCAATTTTTCGGCATGCACATTGGGCTGCGACGATTCCTGTATGGCAATTATTTTGCCATCAATGGATAATGCCGCAGAACAAACTGCTGTAGATG
>DATHOL010000266.1:0-9909 GCA_035484895.1 Bacteroidia bacterium
AATAAAAGTATTAATACGGAGAAAAAAGCAGTTGCCGGAACCGATGCGGCAATTTGCACCAAGGGCTGTAAGAATAGAGCAGCCTTCTTGTTGCTTCCAATTAATACCCCGACAGGAATAGTCCATAACAGAGATAAGGCAAGCGAAACAAATACTCTCGACATAGTGGCAAATGCACCTTCCAGTATATGCAAATAGTCTATTGGTTTAATCGTGCTCATAAATGCAAACATTTGCTGGGCGCCTAAGAGTAATACAATACCAAAGACTATTCCAACTCCGATTAAAACTTTTTTATTAACAGGCTTTTCCTCTTTGACTACAATAATTCTGTTTTTAGAAAGCCTTTTGTTGAAATACTTATCCATTGCGGCAACCATAGGTTTGAGTATCCTTGCCTCGAACAATAAAATAATTTTTGACTGGCGGAGAACCGGGTAAAACCAGGAAACAGTTTCGGTTCCTGCTCCTCCGCTTACCATTTCCAGATTAAATTTTTTCGACCAGGATAGCAATGGCCTCCAAACAAACTGGTCGAGCAGCACAATTATGATAATTAACGTAACGATAGCAGTTACCAATGCCACAATATTTCCCTGGTTACCTGCAACCTGTATGTAACTTCCCAATCCAACCAATTCAAAGTTTTTATTGCCAACAGTGAATATTTCCGCTGCATAAAGGAAGAACCAGCCACCGGCCCAACTCATGATACTATTCCAAACAAGACTAACAAATCCAAAAGGTAATTCCAGCTTTTTAAAACGCATCCAGGAATTAAGCAGGAAGATATTTGAAGCTTCTTTCAATTCCTTTGGTATGGTTGTAAGTGACTGGTACCAGGCAAAGGTCATATTCCATGCCTGGCTTGTAAAGATTAGTAAAATGGATGCAATTTCAAGTGCCATGTTTTGTGGAAGGATGGCGCGAAGACTGAAAGCAAAAACAGGAAGAAATGCAAGAATTGGAACACTTTGGAGAATGTCCAAAATAGGAAGCATGATTTTCTCGTTCAGTTTGCTCCTTGCTGCTGCATATCCATACAAAATAGAGAAAATAATAGACAATAAATAGGCCATTATCATCCGGAATACAGAGCGCCAGGCATAATAGGGGATATACCGAAGCCCTAAAGAAATAGGAGTTGATTTAGCAGCAGCTGGAGAATAATATGCAAGCTTGATTAAAGCAAAAAGCCCAACAAGAATCAGCAACAGGACTACCCAGTCTGCCCATTTTGCATATATTGATTTTTTGCTGCGTAACATGAGTTCTTAGCTAAATAATTCTTTTAATATATGTGTTTTTTCTAACGAAACTCTGCCATCTATCTTTTGCAATATGGCGCACTCAACACCCGGGTCATGTTCAAAAAATAGAACTGTATTTGTATCTGCAAATTCATTCAGTAACCTTTCTTTTTCTCTTAGTGTTTCAAGCGGACGTACATCATAGGCCATTACATAGGGTAGGGGTATGTGCCAGCGAGCCGGTAGTAAGTCAGCGCAAAAAACTACCGGGCGATTTTTGTAAATTATTTTAGGTAGCATCATCGCTTCTGTATGTCCATGCACATATATGGCTGAAAATGGAAGTTGTGTTTCCCCGTTTCCTTTTATCATTTGCAATTGGCCGCTTTCCTGTATTGGGAGGATATTTTCTTTAAGGAAACTGGCTTTCTCACGGGCATTCGGTTTTACAGCCCATTCCCAGTGCAGCGGATTACTCCAGTAGGTTGCATTTTTAAAAGTTGGAACATATTTCGTCCTATCATCATTCCATTTTATGCTACCCCCGCAATGGTCGAAGTGGAGATGCGTAAGGAATACATCCGTAATATCATCGGTAGTGAAACCATGTGCAGCCAAAGATTTTTCCAGCGTATCATCTCCATGCAGGTAATAATAGCCAAAAAATTTGGCATCCTGTTTGGTGCCCATTCCATTATCGATAAGGATTAGGCGCTTGCCATCCTGCACCAGCAGGCAGCGCATGGCCCAACTGCACATATTGTTTTCATCAGCCGGATTGAGCTTGTTCCACATGGATTTTGGCACTACGCCAAACATGGCTCCTCCGTCGAGTTTAAAATTACCTGTATGTATCGTATAGAGTTCCATAATTTTTATGCGCCCAAAGGTAAGGTTAATTACTAATTAATAATTAGGAATTAGTAATGAATAACATATTGTTAATTTTTAATTGGGAGTGGACTTAAGCGCCTTGTTTTTAAGCCTAATTTTGTCTTCAGATTACTAATTACTAATTCCTAATTAATGAAAGTACATTTAATAGCCGTTGGCGGGAGCGCCATGCATAATCTGGCAATTGCCCTGCATAAAAAAGGAATTATAGTCACCGGTTCGGATGATGAAATTAACGACCCTGCAAAAAGTAATTTACAGCGGTATGGCTTATTGCCTGCTGCTGATGGATGGGATGCAAACCGTATTACAAAAGACCTCGATGCGGTTATTCTCGGTATGCATGCAAGGCTCGATAATCCTGAATTGATAAGGGCCCAGGAGTTGGGCATACGAATCTATTCTTACCCGGAATATTTGTATGAGCAAACTAAAAATAAAACCCGCGTAGTAATTGCAGGCAGCCATGGGAAGACCACGATTACCGCCATGATTCTGCATGTATTGAAGTACCATAATAAGAACTTTGATTATTTGGCAGGTGCCGCGTTGGAAGGATTCGAAACGAGTTTGAAACTCTCGGAAGATGCGCCTGTGGCCATATTTGAGGGAGATGAATATCTCGCATCTGCATTAGACAGAAGGCCCAAATTTTTACTCTATAAGCCCGACATAGCTTTAATATCAGGGGTTGCGTGGGATCATATAAATGTATTCCCGACTTACAGAAGTTATGTGGAGCAGTTTGAAAATTTTGTAAAAGAGATGCCTGCTAACGGCTCATTGGTTTATTGCAATGAAGATGAGGAAGTGCGGAAACTTACATCCTTTGCGAAGGGTGGAGTTAACTTACTTCCCTATAATACCCTTACCAATATTGTGAAAGACGGCGTTACTTATTTGCATGGCGATGCAGGCGATACGAGGTTAGAAGTCTTTGGGAAACACAACTTGTTGAATATGGGCGGAGCATGGGAAGTGTGTCTTTTGTTGGGAATTACAGAAAAACAATTTGCGGAAGCCATATCCTCCTTTAAAGGTGCAGCAAGGCGTTTGCAGTTGGTAGCGAGAAATGAGTCAACAAATATTTATTGGGATTTTGCCCATTCTCCTTCTAAGCTTACAGCCACGATACAAGCGGTGAAAGAGCAGTTCCCGCACCGGAAATTGGTTGCGTGTATGGAGCTGCACACCTTTAGTAGCCTGACGAAAGAGTTTTTGAAAGAATATAAAAATACCATGGATAAGGCTGATATCCGAAAAATTTATTTTAATCCGCATGTGCTGGAACATAAGCGGTTGGGCGCCCTTAGTGCCGATGAAGTGAAAAGCTATTTTGGTAAAGTAGAAGTTTATACAGACTCGGCTAAAATGATTGACTCTTTGAAGCAATTAGAGTTGAAAGATACCAATCTCCTCATGATGAGCTCCGGTAATTTTGATGGAGTTAATGTGAAAGGCTTTGCGGAAGGGCTTCTTCAAGCATAGAGAAAAAGGCACCCACAAAGTTGTACATTGTGAGTGCCAAGGATTAACTGTGTGGGACAATAGCTATATAGAATATAAATAAGCTAAATCCAATTAAAAACGCACGTAAAACCCATTCCTTTAAAATTATTCCTGCTTTCGTTTTCATAGTATTAAATATTAAAGTGAAGTTTATCTTTTTATTAGTCACTTTAAAACAATTACGTATAATTTAAAGGCTCGGATTTAAGAAGTTATAAAATGTTTGATTATTAGTAAGTTTAGCTCGTCATTGCGAGGCTCTGCGAAGCAATCTTACTAATTCGGACAACCATTAGGGTAGGATTGCTTCGCAGTGCCTCGCAGTGACGGTCGGAGCCCGACTGGCAAATAATTACGTCAGCAATTGCTCAAAAAATGCGCCTATTTGTTTTTCCTTATCTACAAAGTGGAGTTCTAATATCCAGTGGCGTTGATTGCCGTTGGCATCGGGAGCAAACATGTCCATGTGGTTTTCGGGATGCACCCAAAGTCCATATTCGCCGGGGTTGAGCCGCTCATGCGGGAAATGCCCGATAAGATGCCCTGCCAGGTAATTCCCTTGTGTATAACCAAGTTTTTTTGCGAGGCCGTCTATATACCAAAAGTATTCGGAGCAGGTTAGTTTGGTTTGTTTGTGAAACCAGTCATAGCCTTCCTGCCAGGCGGCTTCAATATCGTTTACTATTTTATGCTTCAACGGGTCATTGCCCAATACATACGTTCTGCCAAAATCAGCTTCCCAATCTTCAATAAGAGGTCCGAAATCGAAAAATATAATATCGTCTTTTTGTAGAATTAAATCATCAGGGTTTTCATCATAGGGCGCAAGGGTATTGGTCCCGGCACGGACAATACGCTTATGCCAGAATTTCTCTATTCCGAATAAGCCCTTTGCTAACACAAAAATTTCCTCATTTAATTCCTTCTCCGATTTACCGGCAACTATAAGCCCTCGTGCTTGAATCTCTGCAAACAAATGCGAAGCAATTTTTTCGGCTTGTATCAGGTTGGTTTTGGTGGTGGAGGTTGGCATGGGGTGGGATTTTGGGAACGAAGATAGGGGTGAGGAGAATTAGACGGGGCTTAAAATATGTTAAAGTTAAGGGGCGGTTAATCATCATTCCAAAAGATTTTTCCGTCCATTAATTCCTTTGAATTTCTAATATAACGCAACTTAACGGGCATTTCCATTGGACCTAAATTTTTTTCATAAAAAGTCTCTAAAATCTCATATTCACTTAAGTAAGTTAGTTTTAACTTATTCTCAACTGTATCGGGGGTAAGGGCTAGGTTATCATGACGGTGATTCCAAGCAACACTTGGGTAGATTAACAAATCTATATTTGGTATACCATAGGGTCCAATTGGAACACTTTCCAATGCGCAATTTGCAAAAAATGCACTATACAAATATTCATATTTTCTTTCACTTATAATTGGAATGTTTTTGACAAATTCTTCAGCAAAAAATGCAAGATACCTATCCATTATTTCTGCTATCAATGGATGGTGTCGTTTGCATAAGTCTTGGAACGATTTAGTTGATTTATATACTCCTTCATTTCGTATTAGGTTAGCATTTGTAAGTGGATAAGAAATAAATGGTTGAAAAGTTACATTTTCCCATGTTGAAATTATTATCTTTTCTCCAATTTGAGGTTTAGTTTCCCTTATTGCAACAATTTTATATAAAGAAGCATACATAACTGTTTTATTCGGACTATTTGCTCTGTTATATACGTTTCTTTGTTCATTAAGATCAAGTGGAGGATAGGTAAGGTATTTTATCTCTCGGACTTTACCTTCATGGCAAAAATTTTCTCGAACAATTGATACACGAAATACAGCTTCTGTGAATAAATCATTATACACTTTATAATGCACATTAAAAGCTTGGCGAATATATCTAGTTAAACTTATTGCTTCCGTGTCGCTTAAATTGGAGAGATTTATTTGCTTTAATTTTTGAATACAGTCAATATAATAGTCCAGAACCTCCTTAAAGAATATCTCGTCTTGAGGGGATAAGTAATTGGAATGGGTTTGAATATATTTATTGAAAGCTTCTTGCTCTGGTGTCATATTACCAGAGTACTGTTTTGATATTGGCAATTCAGGAAGATTATGTAATGTCATAGACTATAATTATTTTCAAAAATAAATTCCTTATTTCCTTTAAATCAAAAATAAGTTTTATTTCGATGCAAAATAATACCTTCGTGCCATAAACTGCGCTTAGTGGTAAATACCCTTTTAAGTTGAACTTAAATTTCCTTAACCCCCGAGTAATCGGGGCAAAGAAAGTTGAAGGAGAACAAGCACCAGACCTCTGCAATTCTTAAATTTTTTATCTTTGTAGGGACAAGTAAAATTAGTTAATAATATCTAAAACTAAAATTATGCCAAAGTATGTGATTGAAAGAGAAATTCCCGGGATAGGGAAAGCCAGTGCAGAGCAGTTAAAAGCAATTTCACAAACCTCTTGTGGAGTGTTAAGTAATATGGGCCCTCAAATCCAATGGGTTCATAGTTATGTAACGGGAGACAAAATCTATTGTGTTTACAATGCTCCCAATGAAGAAATGGTTCGTGAACATGCAAAGCAAGGTGGCTTTCCTGCTAATTCTGTAGCTAAGGTAGTATCAATTATAGACCCGACAACTGCTGAATAAAATTTCCTTAACCCCCGAGTACTCGGGGCAAAGAAAGCTGAAGGAGAATAAGTACCTTCCCCTCAAAACAGTTGTAGGGCGGCAGGAATGGTTTGAAACCATTCCTCGTAGCTTCATATTATTGGGATGCTGAAGCAAGTTCAGCATGACCGCTCGACATAATTGCCCGTCCGGCTCGGACCAAAAAAGGCCGTCTCAATATATGAGACAGCCTTGCTTCAATTAACGGTAGGTATAAGGTTTAGCCTTGTTTCTTTTCCGTTTTTTCTACTTTCAAATATTGCTTGTATTGGTCAGCCGTAAGAATGGCTTTAATTTTTGCATCCCGGCTATTGCATAACTGTTTGCATTGTGTTTTCATAGCAGCTTTGTCTGTAATGGTATTGTTGGCATCGCGCATGCTTTTTGCATGTTCTGTTTCAACTGTTAAAATCTGGCTTTCTTCGTTCGGTGTAATTCCCGTTACATTCGTTTTTATTTCAGCCGTTTCTTTCTGTGCAGTTTGTTGCGGGTCCATTGTCTGTGCAGAAAGATTTAATCCGGCAATAGATAGTCCGGCTAATAGTGCGAATGCTTTTGTAATATTCATAAAGTAATGTTTTAATGATTAATAAATTTCAGGATGCAAAATTGCTTCAATACCGGTTTTAAAGACTTACAGAATGGGTTGTAAAAGTTACATATATCACTCACCGTATTATTGACATGCTCAATCCATCAGTTGGCGGACAGCATGAGCGCTTAGGCTAAAGTGCCACCCACCCCTGCCCCTCCAACGGAGGGGAATTAAAAAACCCTTCCATTTCTGAAAGGGTTTTACTTTTTATGTTAATTCGGCATAATTGCCCGTCCGGCTCCGACTAGCGTCTGTGTCCGCCACCGCCACGTCTATCGCCACCACCGCGTCTGTCACCTCCACCTGAGCGGAAACCACCACCGTTGCTTTCTTCTTCGGTAGGTTCCGGCATTCCTTCAGGGCGTGGTAAAAGAACTTTACGTGAAAGTCTGTATTTACCTGTCTTTTGGTCAACAGCCAATAGTTTTACCTTCACCATATCACCTTCGTTAAAGATGCCTTGCATGCTGTCGAGGCGTTTCCAGTCTACTTCAGAGATATGAAGCAATCCTTCTTTACCCGGCAGGAATTCAACAAATGCGCCGAATTCAACTATGCTCTTTACTTTTCCTTCGTATTCAGTTCCGGGTTCAGGTATAGTGGTAATTCCTTTAATGCGAGCCAAAGCAGCGTCGATAGCTTCTTTGTTAGGCGAGGAAATATCTACATAACCCATTCCGTCTTTTTCTTCAATAACAATAACTGCACCGGTATCGGCTTGGATGCCTTGAATAACCTTTCCACCCGGGCCTATAACAGCGCCAATCATATCCTTAGGAATCTTAATTTGTATGATACGAGGAGCATAAGGTTTGTAATCTTCATTCGGAGCGGCAAGGGTCTTAGCCATTTCACCTAAAATATGGAGACGTCCGTTGCGGGCTTGTTCCAATGCTTGTGCAAGCACTTCGTAAGAGAGTCCGTCAATCTTAATATCCATCTGGCAGGCAGTGATACCGTCTTTTGTTCCGGTTACTTTAAAGTCCATATCGCCAAGGTGATCTTCATCGCCGAGGATATCCGAAAGGATAGCAAATTTTCCACTCTTAGGGTCAGCAATTAATCCCATAGCAATACCTGCAACAGGTTTGGTAATTTGCATACCTGCATCCATCAAAGCTAAGCATCCTGCGCAAACAGTCGCCATAGATGATGAACCATTTGATTCCAATATATCAGATACGATACGAACGGTATACGGGTTTTCAGCCGGCATAACGGCTCTCAGAGCACGTAATGCAAGGTTACCGTGTCCAATTTCGCGGCGTCCTGTGCCACGCATCATCTTCGCTTCGCCCGTTGAGAACGGAGGGAAGTTATAGTGCAGCATGAAATTATTTGTACCGTCAATTACAGCTCCGTCAATCAACTGGGCATCTAATTTGCTGCCAAGTGTAACGGTGGTAAGTGATTGGGTTTCGCCACGGGTGAAGATAGCTGAACCATGTGCCATTGGCAGGTAAGATACTTCGCTCCATATCGGGCGGATTTCATCGCCTTTACGGCCATCTAAACGTACTTTTTCATTCAGCATGCAATCACGAACGGCATCTTTTTCTATTTCGAAAAAGTAACGTTTCATCATGCCGCCTTTTTCATCTCTTTCTTCTTCTGAAAGTGTAGCGCGGAATTCTTCACGAACAGCTTCAAACTTTTCGCTGCGGACATGCTTATTGGCAATTCCTCCGGTAGCTATAGTATAAAACTTTTCGTAGCAATGCTTGCGCATGTTTTCTTTCAAGTTCTCATCGTTGGTTTCGTGTGAGTACGTGCGTTTTTCAGTCGCACCTACCAGGCTAGCCAATTCCAACTGAGCCTTGCATTGGTCCTTGATAACATCGTGAGCCAGTTTCAATGCTTCCACCATCTCGGCTTCGCTGCATTCTTTCATAGAACCTTCCACCATGTTCAAATCGTGCATGGTTCCGGCAACAATAATATCTAAGGTTGCTTTTGCGTTTTCTTCGAAGGTCGGGTTAACGACAAATTTGCCATCAATTTTAGATACTCGAACTTCAGATATTGGCCCGTTAAACGGAATATTTGAAACTGCAATAGCGGCAGAAGCTGCTAATCCTGCAAGTGAGTCAGGCATAACTTTGCCATCGGCAGATATAAGGTATACTAATACTTGAATTTCTGCATGATAATCATCCGGGAATAATGGGCGTAATGACCTGTCAATGAGACGGGAAATTAAGATTTCATATTCCGAAGGACGGGCTTCACGTTTGAAGAATCCGCCGGGAATACGACCCGATGATGCAAATTTTTCTTGATAATCAACAGATAAAGGAAGGTAATCCATTCCTTCTTTAGCGTCTTTGTTTGATACTACGGTTGCGAGTAACATGGTGTCGCCCATGCGAACCACAACGCTTCCGTCTGCTTGTTTGGCTAACTTACCTGTTTCTATGGTAATAGACCTATCGCCTTCACCCGGAAGAGCGATTTTAATGTTTTTTATATTCATATGAAAGTTGTCAGTAGTCAGTAATCAGTCATCAGAGGTAGCGTGTCATTTCTGACCACTGACCACTGATAACTGACCACTAACTGTTATTAATTATCTGCGGATATCCAGCTTCTTGATAAGTGCCCTGTAACGAGCAATATCTTTGGCTTTTAAGTATTCTAACAGAGCTTTACGTTTGCCTACCATGTTTACCAGCGACCTTTTGGTTCCCAAGTCTTTTGGGTTATCTTTCAGGTGTTGGGTAAGGAAATTGATGCGGACAGTAAAGAGGGCAATCTGGCTTTCTGATGTGCCAGTCGCGGTTTCAGCGCCTCCGTGGTCACGGAATATCTGCTTTTTGGCTTCTTTTGTTAAGTACATTCTTCTTGTTTTTTTTTTATAATTGGGCGCAAAGGTAAGAAAAAAATGAAAACAAAAAAGAATATCGAATGATGAATGTCGAATATCGATTTTAGAAGGCCAGGCCAGTTAGTTTAAAATTCAATATTGGTT
>DATHOL010000267.1:0-5952 GCA_035484895.1 Bacteroidia bacterium
TGCCAGAAATAACGGTGCTTTGTGGCGAAACCCATGCACCTGCTTTGCTACCTGCAGGACGTATTTTAAAATATTCATCAGAATCTTCAGAACTAACTTTTTGCACTTTTCCTTCTATACGCACTTGTTTTTCCATAGTTGACCAAAAGAAAGTCATGGATGCAAAAGGGTTTTCAAGCAGTTCTTTTCCCTTGCGGCTGTCGTAATTGGTATAAAAAACAAAACTGTTATTTTCCACTCCTTTAAGCAACACAACCCTTGCCGAAGGCTTAGCATCTTTAGTAGCAGTAGATAGTATAAATGCATTGGCATCCTTAGGGTGGAGTTTCATAGCCTCTGCAAACCATTTTTCAAATTGAACAAAAGGATTAGCCGCAACTTCCGATTCACTCAGAGAATTATCTTCCGAACTATATTTCAATCCTAATATTTCCTTGTTCAAATTACTCATGGCTCGATGATAATGGATGCAAAAATACGAAAGTATAGGATGGGTAGTTATAACTCCTCTTTTCTCCCTATCTTCAATGCAATAGGCCATTCTAGTATCCTTGTTTTATTTTGGTCGCCCCAGGCGGTTTCCAATTCTTTTTTTACCAGTTCAACGGGATCATTACCTGTTGCCTGAATATACCGTTGGCTGCTTGACCAGCTTCGCAAATAGCCGAACAAAAAATCAATATCAGCATTTACAGATGTCTTGAATAATGGCGCTTCAACTGTTTTAAATGGAAATGGAATGTCCTTATAACCTGCACGTACGTATGCGGATTCCGCAGGCCAATAATCAAACAATATTTCCCTTGATAAGCGGTAGACTATTTTATCAATCACATCATCTATATGACAGTCGTAATAAGTCCATGCGGCAAATATGCCTTCCGGTTTAAGTACCCTGTTTACTTCAGCATAAAACTTATCAAAATCCATCCAGTGAAGTGCGGCAGCAATTGTAACTAAATCTGCAGTTCCCGTTTCAATACCACTGTTATCAGCCAAAGTTATGGAATAATGCACCTTTTCATTCGGAACAGCATTTTTAATTTGCTGTTCGCTGCCATCGGTTGCAATTACTTTTTTAAAGTATTTAGCCAGAGAAACAGCTGCCTGCCCGTTGCCGGTGGCACAATCCCAAGCCAATCCGGTAACAGGACATAGCGACACTAAATATTGAAAAAGCTCATCGGGGTAATGCGGCCTCGATTTGGCGTATGTTGCCGATTGGGCAGAAAAATAATCTTTGAATTCCATATGAAACTATCCTTAAATTATAGTCATACAAATTTAAGAAATAATGGAAAGGAGAAGCATTTAAAAACCCTTAATTTTTCCTGTATAGCAAGTTAATTAAGGGTTTTATAAAAAGAAATATTAAGTAATTCCTATTTCTTGTCGTAGCTGAATTTAGTTCCACCCATATTAAGTGAAAGTTGTCCGGTAGCTTTGTCGAAGCCAAATTTCACACTTCCGGATCCTACGGTTACTGTCAGGGTATCACCGGTAGCGGTGCCTGCCATTTTCATAGCTCCGTGTGTAAGATTGTATTTTTCTCCGTCTTTTGATACGCTGAAGGTATCGGCTTTGCCGCTGTAGTTGCCAATCCATCTGCCGACGAACTTATCGCCGCCGCCGCTACAGGCAAAAAATAATGTTGCAATAGCTCCAAGAGCGAAAATGTGTTTTTTCATGATGTATGTTTTATGATTTGTGCGGCAAATGTAATATTAATATTGAGGCAAATTTGCAGAGTATAGTTCATCATTTATCATTTATAGTTCTCTAAAACTTTACATTTGCCCTCCATTTATACTCCCGGTTTGAAAATTGTAGCCACTAAATCCGAGCTTGAAATACTTTTAACCCCTCACCGCAAGGATGGCAGGAGTATTGGCTTTGTCCCTACTATGGGCGCCTTGCATAAGGGGCATATATCCCTGGTAAGTCTTTCCATTGAAGAAAATGATATAACGGTTTGCAGCATATTTGTAAACCCTACTCAATTCAATGACCCTGCCGATTTAAAAAGATATCCCCGCCCGGTTGACAGCGACCGTGAAATGCTTGAAAATGCAGGTTGCGACATATTATTTATGCCTTCTGTAGAAGAAATGTATCCTCATGAAGACTATACTTTATTGAATGAAGACTTTGGTAAGCTTGATAAGGTGATGGAAGGCAAATCGCGCCCCGGGCACTTTGCAGGGATGATTACCATTGTGAACAAGCTCTTCAGTGCTGTAAAACCTAACAAAGCCTATTTCGGCAATAAAGATTTTCAGCAGCTTACCATAGTAAAGTTTTTTGTAAAGAAACATAGCCTGCCCATCCTTATCCGGGAATGCCCTATAAGCCGCGATACGGATGGATTGGCAATGAGTTCGCGCAACCGTTTATTATCCCCGGAGGAAAGAAAAGCAGCTGTGTTGATTCCCAATACCCTGTTTGCAGTGAAGAAGATGTGGAGTACTCATTCAACAATTGCTGAGTTGAAGGCCTTCGTTGAAAATGAGTTTTTAAAGGAATCCATCTTAAAACTCGACTATTTTGAAGTAGTCCATTTTGAGACCCTCGCATCCTTAATTGAGCCGCTTGCTTCAGAAACACCCATAATTGCCTGTATTGCCACCTTTGCAGGCAAAATAAGGCTGATTGATAACATACGGCTTCAATAGTAAGCTGTTAGCCATTTATTTGTTCCTGATTTAAAGGAAAATAAGGTCTCAATTCGTCACTTTGTTTATAACATTCCGTAAAATAATTTATAAAACACACTAGTATTGTCTGAAAATTTTACTTTTGCGGAAATTTTTAAAAAAGTAAATACATGTACTGGACATTAGAACTCGCATCATATTTGGAAGACGCACCATGGCCAGCCACCAAAAGTGAACTTATAGATTACGCCATTCGCTCCGGAGCTCCTATAGAAGTTGTAGAAAATTTACAGGAAATGGAAGACGAAGAAGAAATTTATGAGAACATTGAAGAAATCTGGCCCGATTACCCTACCAAAGAAGATTTTCTTTTTAACGAAGACGAATACTAAATTATAAGCTAAGAGCTAAAAGCTAGGAGGTTATTGCTCTTAGCTCTTAGTTCTTCACTCTTAGCTATTTTGATATGACCTCCGACATATTGCTTTCGTTCGAGCGGGATGAGAAAATAGATTTCTTACGTAAAACGCTCAAAGAAAGCCCCGCTTGTTGTATAAATCCTGAAAAGCTTTCAGGGAGTGCCCTTGCATTTATTGCCTCAGCTACTTTAACCTCCTTAAAAGGCAATCATTTATTTATCCTTCCTGAAACAGAGGAGTCCATTTATTTTTGCAATGACCTCGAAAACCTGCTTCCCGGCAAGGATATATTATACTATCCGGCAATTACTCCTGCTGAAAGGGCCAAAGATGCAGGCAGGGCAGGTTTATTGAAGAAAACCGAGATCCTGAACATAATCCGTAAAGCTAAAGGGCAGATTATTGTAGCACCGGCTGCTGCATTATGTGAAAAAGTAGCAGACAGCAAAGCCATTGAAGAGAATACGTTTGTGATAGAGAAAGGCGCAAAACTTTCTATGGATTTTGTGGTGGAGCTTCTTGCACAATACAGTTTCCTGCGTACCGATTTTGTAACTGACCCGGGGCAATATTCCCGCCGTGGCGGTATCCTGGATGTATTTTCCTTTTCAAACGAACATCCTTTCCGGTTGGAATTTTATGGAGATGAGGTCGAGTCCATTCGCTTGTTTGATGCATCCACACAACTTTCACTTCGCGATCTTAAGAAGATTGAAATCACCCCGAATTTGAGAGATGAATTAAATGCAAAATCAAATCAGAGCTTTTTAGAATACCTGAAAGAAAGCGACCAAACGTATTTATGGATAAAGGATTATCCAATTGCACTTAGTGCGCTGGAACAAGCCTATGAAGAGCAGCTGGAAGATGCTCCTGAAAGTGCAAATCAGTTATTTTCATCAGCAACATTTGATAAAGAATACAAAAGCTTTTCAAGGGTAGTTTGGGGCATAACTCCTGAGGCGGTCACGCATAATTTTGTTTTCCCATGTTCTCCTCAAAAATCATTTGGTAAAAACTTCAATTTGTTTTTTGATGAAATACTTGAGAATGTAAAGAAGGGTTACCGCAATTATATTTTCACCGATACCGAGCAACAGGTGCAGCGTTTGAAAGAAATATTTTCAGATGCACAGTTGCGATCGGAGTATGATTTTGATTTGGAAAAAGTTCTGATACCTGTTTTTCTTCCCATTTATCAAGGCTTTGCGAGCCATGAGTTAAAACTGGCGGTTTATACCGACCATGAAATATTCGGACGCTATCATCGCTTCCGTTTAAAAGATACTTTCTATAAATCGAAGGAAGCGCTTACACTGAAAGAATTGCAGGACCTGAAGCCCGGAGACTTTGTCACACACATTGACCACGGCGTGGGCCGCTTTGCCGGGCTGGATAAAGTAGAGGCCAATGGCAATATTCAGGAGGTTGTAAGGATAATTTATAAAGACAATGACCTGCTTTTAGTCAGTATACATTCCCTGCACCGTATAAGCCGCTATTCCAGCAAAGAAGGGCATCAGCCAACGCTTGATAAATTAGGTTCAGCGCAATGGAAAGCGCTAAAGCAAAAGACAAAACGCCGGATAAAAGAACTGGCTTTTGATTTGGTAAAAATTTATGCCGAGCGCAAATCCCGCGAGGGCTTTGCCTTTCACCCTGATACTTATTTGCAAAATGAACTGGAAGCATCCTTCATTTATGAAGATACTCCCGACCAGGAAAAAGCTACAAGAGATGTAAAAAAGGATATGGAGTCTCCGCACCCGATGGATAGGTTGGTTTGCGGAGATGTGGGGTTTGGCAAAACAGAAATCGCTATACGCGCCGCATTCAAGGCTGTGAGTGATAGCAAACAAGTGGCAATTTTAGTTCCGACAACCATATTGGCATTACAGCATTACAAAACATTTAGTGAACGATTAAAAGAATTCCCCTGCAATATTGATTACCTGAACCGGTTCCGAACCAGCAAAGCCAGAACACAGGTTTTAAAGAACCTGGAAGCAGGTAAAGTAGATATTGTGATTGGCACACATCAACTCGTTAACAAAGAAATTAAGTTTAAGGACCTTGGGCTTTTAATAGTAGATGAAGAACAAAAATTCGGAGTTGGAGTGAAGGAGAAATTAAAAACCATGCGCTCTACAGTTGACATTCTAACCCTTACAGCAACGCCTATTCCGCGCACATTGCAGTTTTCATTAATTGGCATAAGAGACCTTTCCGTTATTAATACTCCACCGCCAAACAGGTATCCTGTTCAAACGGAAGTCAGCACCTTTTCTGATAGCGTTTTCCGCGACCCAATTAATTATGAGATTGCGCGTGGCGGACAGGTGTTTGTCATTCACAATCGTGTGCACGATATACAGGATATTGCTTTATTAGTAAAACGCATTTGTCCGAAGGCGAGGGTTGGAATTGCACACGGACAACTGAAAGGGCATGAGTTGGAAGAGGTGATGATGCAGTTTATAGAAGGCCAATTGGATGTGCTTGTCTCTACTTCTATTGTAGAATCAGGATTAGATATTCCTAACCTGAATACAATTATCATTCACGATGCCCACATGTTTGGGTTGAGTGATTTGCACCAATTACGTGGTCGTGTAGGGCGTTCTAATAAAAAGGCATTTTGCTATTTAGTGGTTCCTTCTTTTGAAACGCTGACGCGGGATGCACGTACCCGGTTAGATGCCATTGAACAATTCTCTGATCTTGGAAGCGGCTTCAATATTGCCATGCGCGATTTGGATATTCGCGGCGCAGGTGATTTGCTGGGCGGCGAACAAAGTGGTTTTGTAAATGATATGGGATTAGATACCTATCATAAAATACTGAATGAAGCCATTGAAGAACTGAAGGAAGAAATTGGC
>DATHOL010000268.1:0-3877 GCA_035484895.1 Bacteroidia bacterium
CATAATAACCGCCGCCGCCGCCGCCGCCGCCGCCATATTCACAAGTTACTTTAGACATTCCACCATTGCCACCATATCCAAATCCGCCGGCCGTACTGGTTTCAGCTTGTGGGTTACAAGCCCCGGTGTTATACACGGTAGCAGCTCCACCGGCGATAAGAGTTCCACCTTTTCCTGCTTCAGCTATATTAACACCGCCACCATTGGTGCCCGGCTGTCCGCCATTGCCGCCTATGCCATCAGCAAGGGTATTTAATTCAACATTATAATCGTGTCCTGCTCCTCCGCCGCCTCCGGCTACAATAACTCTGTTAACAGAAGCAGATCCGCCCACCCTGATGCTGGATGCGCCACCACCACCGCCGCCGGCTCCCCAGCCGGGCGGGTTATACCAAGGGGTATTATTAGTATCTCCATATCCGGCGCCTCCTGCCTCATCGTTATTAAGCCCGCCTAATCCGCCGGCTCCGCCATCACTACTCGATGTAGAGCTTAACCCTTGCTGGCCCAAATAAATATTTAATAGTTCTCCGGGAATTACTGCCAGCTTAGCCTGTATCTGAGCGCCCAATCCGCCGGTGCCGGGATAAGGAGTAAACCCCGCACAACTTCCGCCTCCCGCACCTGAAATGGTTATGGTTACTGTTCCTACCGATGCCGGTACTGTCCATGTTATTAAGGATGGTGTGTATGCGGGCGCAAATGTACTGTGAACGCCATTTACCAATACTACAGATAGTGATTGTGTTCCGCTGGTTCCGCAATTATTGGAAGCGGCAACGGTTATAGTGCCTGAATTAATACCCCAGTTAACAGTTATGGATGTGGTACCTTGTCCGGAAGTGATGGTTGCTCCGGGAGGTACTTTCCAATTATAGGTAGTTGCTCCGGCTATTGCCGCAATAGTATATGTAATGCCTGTTGCATTAACCGCAGGGGAAGGATTGCTCGGTGTAATTGCTCCCGGCGTAGCAGGCACACCTGCGCAAACACAGGAAAGAGGATACCAGGAGCCCAGGTATATTTCAAAGCAATTAGTAACTGTATTATATATAATAAGTGATTGTGCCGGTGCAGGAATAGTATTTCGCTGAGTGGTGGTCATCCGGGGAACCAACATGCCTTTGTCGCTCGATTTTACATCTAAAACAGCAGAAGGGTCGGGCTTAACGCCATTGGTATTTATACCAACGCCTTGCCCAAAAGATTGAAAAGAAACAGAAAGAAAAATGAATGAAAGTATTGCTATTTTGCAAGGAACGTACCTGTTCCCAAAGAACTTGGCAAAACATAAATACAGGTACTTTTTGAGCATCAGATTAGGAATTATTAACGGGCAACTGTGAACAAAGTTACGAAAAAAACAATACGACTTAATAAAATCTTCATATTTTTTTGCGGTTTAATTCATAATCAATTAAAAAAAACTGACAAAAATCATTTTTTAAAAGTAGCGTTGATTGGATTTTCAGGTTGGTTTGAGCAGCGTAATTTCCCCAAGAACTATTTTAATTTATCTTTTTCACATTATTTACCTTTTGGCATTTTAACGATTTGTTACCTTTGTTGCGACTAAAAAGTGAATGATGAGGAATTTTAAGCTCCCCGGATTACCTGAAAGGCCTGATAAGCCTAGGGAAAGCGGTATAACAATGGTGATGGATAAAGGCTTGAGCCTCCGGCAAACACTCGACCTTGTTAGCACCTGCGGAGAGTATACGGATATTGTGAAGCTCGGCTTTGGCACTTCGCTGCTTACAAAAGACCTGAATAAAAAATTGGGACTATATCACGAAGCAGGCATAAAAACCTATTTCGGCGGAACATTGTTTGAAGCCTTTATTGTGCGCGATATGTTTGACGACTACCGCAAACTGCTTACCAAACTTAAAATGGAATATGTAGAGGTGTCGGACGGTTCGCTGCAAATGGTGCATGAAGATAAATGCCGCTATATTAAAGAACTGTCGAAAGATTTTACCGTTTTATCGGAAGTAGGCTCTAAGGAAGCGGGTGTAATAATTCACCCTAATCTTTGGATTTCGATGATGACCAAAGAACTGGAATGTGGCGCATGGAAAGTGATTGCGGAAGCCCGCGAAAGCGGAACTGTTGGTATTTACCGCCCGAACGGCAACGCACATACCACACTCATAAGTAAAATATTAAATAAGGTTCCCAAGGATTCTATTTTGTGGGAAGCCCCCAAGAAATCGCAACAGGCTTGGTTTATAGGCTTGCTTGGCCCGAATGTAAACCTCGGCAACATCGACACCAATGATGTTATTCCATTGGAAACACTACGGCTTGGTCTGCGTGGCGATACCTTCCAACAGTTTATGCCTAAGCAGGTAAAAGGTAAATAGGTCCGAGTCATGACGATATATGTCATGATGGTGACCGAAAGCGTCATCCACCCGACAGGCAATTAAAAAAATCATTTAGCTCCCGCAAAGTTGCACTTCGTGGGAAAACAACCTTTTACACTGATTTTTAAAAACTTCACACTAAAATAACCGATAGGTTATGCGTAGCTTAACCTATGTGTAAATGAAAATGAAGATGTAAATAGAATTTATTCTTTCTTTCTTTTGGTTCTTTTCTTTGTTTCTTTCTACCCCACCATAAATGGCGGGGCTAATGAATGAAAAATCATCCATCGTTCATTCATTAGCCACGGCTTTTAAGCCGTGGTTGAGGGTAAATGACACTTTAGGCAGGGCTTTAGCCCTTAAATAAAGACCCTGTAACCGAAGTTGCACTTTGTGGGCTGCTAAAAGGTAAGTAGCACTTACATACAGCACATTAAATGAGAAAACTTAATGTAAAGCAGAGCTTAAATGGTTATTATCCTACGAAGTGCAACTTCTCGGGTACGGGAGGGGGCATTTTCATATAAATATATTAGTTTTCATTTTTCTCCTCCCTGCACCGTTAAGCCATTTTCTTTGAAAAAGGAATCTATAATTTAAAATATATGGGTATAGAATTCCATACTCTCACAGGCTTCCCCTTTTGCATACCAGGCAACCATTTTGGCATAGCATATATTAGTCTTTTTGATTCTCCATTCAAGCAGGTGTCAGGAGACCGCAAAATAGTAACATTAGAGATGGAGCCATTCTTTTCAACAATAAAACTCACAAATACTGTTCCCTGAATATTCTTTTTTCGTGCTTCTTGAGGATAATGGATACTATCGGCGAGGTACTTCTTTAAATTTTTAGAGAATTTTGGTTGTACTTCGGCTTGCATGTATACCTTCATGCTATCAGGTGGTGGATTAAAAAAATCTTGCGAAATTGTTCCCCGCACTTCACTATCACCCTTGCTATTCTGCGCATATAGCCCCTTACATCCTATAAGAATAGAAAAGAATATAAAAAAAACTTTACTTATTGTGTTCATATTTTAATGAATTTAATTGTTTGAATTTCACCGTTAATGTTTACAGAGAATAAATATACGCCGTTCGCCAAAAAGTCAATATTTATCTTTTCTCCATATGTTCCAACAGATTCAGTTTCATTTTTTAGTAGCATAATTACTCTACCTGTTAAGTCTTCTATTTTTAATTGAACATGAGAGTTTTTTGCTAATTGATAAGCTATATTAATATCCTCTCTGTTTATAGGATTGGGAAATAAAGCAATATTATACGGATTGTCGGGAATATAAGGTACATCAAGAGTTGGGTCTATGCAATATCTTAAACTTGGCACCAATACGCTATAAGAACCGCACCCAAGCGAAGAAGGTGAGTTTACTGCACTGGTATTTATCATATCTAATGCCCCTAGCAGAGTTGCCGGACCAGGATATGTACTACCTGTTATGATATTATTTCTTTTGGAAGGCATAATGTATCTATACATAA
>DATHOL010000269.1:0-5169 GCA_035484895.1 Bacteroidia bacterium
AACCCCTGTTCATCATCAGAATAAACATTTTTATCGTCCGGTACAGGTAAAACAGCCCTATGGCAACTAACATGCACTTTTCAAACAGGCCTTCATTAACATTATTGGTAAATGTAACTACCACAGCAGCAGGGAATAAGCCCAAAGCAGCCAAATGAGCCGAGGCATAAATTTCATTTACGTAATCAAGGGCTTTTGAACGGACCATAAATATATTGCCGCAAATAAGAAGTACTATGGTTTTCAGCAAATAATAGCCAAGCAGGAAAAGGGCTAAAAACAAAAACTCTCCTGCCCTGCTGAACCTTGTATTTATACCATGATATTGAAACACACGTAGGGCGAGCAATGCTACTGAGCATATAAATATTAAGAATAAGGCAATAGAATCAGGGGTAATTGTTTTTTCCCCGGTGGTACCGCCATGAAAGAAGCCGGATACCAAAGAAGGTATTTTTTTAGGATTTATGATTCTGACCCAGACAAACAGCAACAGGCAAAAAAGAAGCACAAGTGTTACCCAAACTTCGTGGCTTGAAACTCGTAAATTTGGAACAATGGGCATAGGAGTAGCTGGTTGGAATACAAAATTACGAATTCCTCTATTTAAGAGATTACTATTGCCATTTTAACTCGGTCAGGCCATTTGCTTTTAATAAGGTATTTAATCGTATTAAATCTTTTTGCAGGCTTCCCCAGTTTTGCCATAGCATTTCAAATTTTTCATTTGCTGCATTAACTTCAGCGATGCTTTGCGTAGTAGGCTGTACATCGGTTCCTTCCAATGCACCCAATTGCCCCTGCAAAATATCATTAACAGAAGCATGGCCTTCGGGGATACCATCAGCAAGCAGATGCTTTATCATTCCCAATTTAAAATAACAAGTGTCGATTTTATTTCGCAGGCTGTCATGATTTCCTGCACCGATTTTACCGGGCAACACTTTTAGCTGTGATTGAAGCGAACTGATATTTTGTAATAAAGGAATAATTTTTTGTTCGTCGTGGTAACACAACATACAATAGTCATGCTGCGCTATCAAATAAGTTGTGGATGATTTTACACGCGGGTCCATTTTTACAATCAGGGGTTGTGTGTGGGTAACTCCATTCACAGTTAATTTTACAGTGTATGTTCCGGGCATTACCCATGGTGAGGTACTTGCCGGTGCAGTTTCACCCACAATTGCAGAGATAGGATAATTAGGAGGTAGATTCAAAGGGGCATAATGCATATCCCACAAAAAGCGATGCGAGCCTGAATCGCCCGAAAGTATTTGCTGCGGGCGTACCCAATACAATGGAATATTCACATCGGGAATTTTGTACATGCTGTCTTTACTGGTATAGCGCCTTACCAAATTTCCAAGCGAATCATAAATAGCTAGGATGACACTATCCTTTGTATTTTCTTTTAAGTAGTAATCAATAATGGCCCCATCAGGCGGATTTTTTCCCGCAGGTTCATCAGCGGGCAATGGGGTGTCGGGCCACATATCCCAGCGCACCCTGTATGCAGGTTCCGGTTGATATATTGTGAATTTATCCTGCAATGTTTTTTTATTGAGTTGCCTCAACGAAGTAATATTATCCAATATCCAGAAGGAGCGCCCGTGTGTGGCGCAAATAAGGTCATTGTCTTTTATGGTCAAATCGCGGATAGATGTTGCCGGCATATTGAGTCGCAATGATTGCCAATGATCGCCATCATCAAAAGATACGTAGACTGCTCTTTCACTTCCTGCAAATAATAGGCCTTTGCGAACAGGGTCTTCTTTCACAGAATTGATAGGCGCTTCCGGCAAACCGTTTACAATTTCTTGCCATGTTTTGCCTCCGTCTTTGGTGCGGTAAATGTGCGGATGTTCATCATTTACACGTATACAATTTACAGCTGCATAAGCTTCCAATTTATCAGTGTGGCTGGCTTCCAGCATAGATATTTTGTTCCAATCGGTAATACTTGGAGGAGTTACATCTTCCCACGATCTGCCACCGTTTTGTGTAACGTGAATCAGTCCATCATCGGAACCGGCCCAAATTAAATTTTCATCCAGGGGTGATAATGCAATCGTATATATAACTCCACGTTGTTTCATATATTTCATGGTATCATTGGCATAAACCCCAACTGATGCAGGAGTGTTATACGTTGTGCGTGTTAAATCCGGAGAAATTACATCCCAGGAGTTACCGCCATCAGTTGTTTTAAAAACTACATTTCCGGCAAAATAGAGCGATTTATTATCAATAGGCGAAAATACAATTGGGGCTGTCCGTATGAATCTGTACTTGCCATCATGGCAATTAGGTGAAACATCCTGAGCTTGTCCTGTTAGTTTATTATACTTAGATATTTTCCCACCATAAACAATATTCGGATTAAGCGGGTCAGCCACCACATAGCCATATTCCTCAGCAGAAACGGGGTGCCAATCGCGGTCGGTTATCTGTCCGTCGTTGCCACGGGAAGCGATGCCCACCGAGCCACTTTCCTGCTGCCCGCTATATACATTATATGGAAAAGCATTATCTGCGCTAACGTGGTAAAGCTGTGCTGTTGGCTGATTGTACCATGAGCTCCATGTTCTGCCACCATTTACTGTGACTGCTGCACCCTGGTCGCTTGCCAATAAAATAACATCTGTATTTTCAGGATTAATCCACAAGCGGTGGTAATCATCCCCGCCCGGTGCACCTTTCCAACCGGCCCAAGTTTTGCCTCCGTCGGCAGATTTCCAGCAGACCACATTAATATCATATACTATATCGGCATTTTTTGGGTCCACTTTCATTTCGGCAAAATCATCGCCACGGTCCCAATAGCGAATATCACTGCTTAATAAAGTCCATGATTCACCGCCATCATCGCTGCGATAAAGGCCACCTTGTTTTTTAGAACTCACCACTGCAAACAAACGATTGGGCATAGAAGGCGCAATACAAAAACCAATCCGGCCCAAGCCCTCCGCTTTTCCGGGTAAGCCTTTTTCTAATTTTTTCCAAGTGTTGCCACCATCCGTAGATTTGAATAAGCCGCTGTTTGGGCCTGTAAATTCGCCATTTTCCCAAGGCCCCTGTCGTGCTGCAAACATATCCGCATATACTATATTGGAATTATTTGGGTCAATGGCAACCTGTATTGCACCTGTATTTTCATCTATATAAAAAGTTTTGGTAAATGTTTTGCCTCCATCGGTAGTTCGGTAAACGCCGCGTTCTGCATTTGGTCCGTAAGGATGCCCCAGCACAGCAACAAAAACACGGTTTTCATCTTTCGGGTCGATTGCGAGGCCGCCAATCTGGTAGCCATCTGCAAGGCCAAGATGGGTCCAAGTTTTGCCTGCATCCACAGATTTATACATTCCATCTCCAACAGATAAATCAGGGCGTTGCACACCTTCGCCGCTGCCCACATAAAGTACATTCGGATTAGATGGAGCTACAACTACATCACCAATAGAGCCGGTAGGCATACTGTCGAATATAGGTTGCCAGGTTCTGCCATAATCATCCGTTTTCCAAACACCGCCATCATTTACGCCCATGTAAAACATATTCGGATGGCCGATTACACCTGTCGCGCCAATAGTGCGTCCACCGCGGAAAGGGCCTATGCAGCGCCATTTCATGCAATTGAAAAGGGAAGGGTTATATGTTTGCGCTTCGAGAGCTAAGAAGTAAGAGCTAAGAGCTAAGAGTGAAAACAGGACAAAGTATTTTTTCAACGATAGTAACATATTGGTAGTATTTTTTGAATTCAAAGGTAGGGTTTTCCTCGCTTGTAAACCCCACACTATTTCACCGTCAACCGAAACCCAACACTATGTATATTTTCAATTTGAATATGGGAATCCTTTTGTAAAAATTTACGAAGCCTTGAAATAAATACATCGAGGCTGCGGCCCATAAAGTAATCATCATCGCCCCAAACAGCGCGGAGTATATCTTCCCTCTTCAGGATTTTATCTTTGTTCTGGCAGAAGTACCGGAGTAGTTCCGCTTCTTTCATGGTGAGTATTTCTTTTTGCTTGCCTATAGCTAATGTTAAATTTCCGAAATTAAATTCGTATTTTCCCAATTGGAAAATTATAGGTTCAATACTCTCGGCTTTGCGGCTACGCTTCAGAAAGACTTCGATGCGCAAAATTAATTCCTCAATACTGAAAGGCTTGGTGATATAATCGTCCGCTCCTGTCCGGAAGCCGGTAATCTTATCTTCCTTCATGGTTTTCGCGGTGAGGAAGATAATCGGGATGTCGTTGTTTATTTTCCGGATTTCTTTTGCCAATGTAAATCCATCCATTTCAGGCATCATAATATCGAGTATGCACAAATCAAATTTTTCCTTTTTGTGTGAATGCATACCTTCGGTAAAAGTTTCCAACCCTTCTTTTCCATCTTTGCAATAAACCGTGGAATAGCCTTTCGAATCAAGATTATCAGTAGTAACAAATCCAAGATTCACATCATCTTCTACGTATAATATTTTGGGCTTTGTGTCTTTCATGCCGGAATTATGATTGTAAAAGTACTTCCTTTTCCAAGCTCGCTTGTTACTTTTATTTTCCATTTGTGCAGCTTGGCGATGCTTTTCACATAGCTCAACCCAAGCCCGAAACCTTTTACATTATGAATATTTCCCGAAGGCACCCGGAAAAATTTATCAAATATTCTTTTTACATATTCTTTCTTAATTCCCAAGCCTTCATCACTTACCGAAAGCAAAATTTTGTTGCCCTCATTTATTGTGCTAACCGTTATTACAGGAGCTTTATCGGAATATTTAACTGCATTATCGAGCAAGTTGAAAATGACATTGGTGAGGTGGTGTTTATCTGCGGTAATCAAATAATCAGTTGCTGTAAGATCCAGTTTTATTTCTCCTTTTTTATTTTTTGCGTTCACCGAAAAACTATCAACAATGGTTTTAATCAATTCATGCAAGTCAATCTTTTCTGTGTTTAACTCAAATTCTTTCCGCTCCGCTTTAACGGTCTGCAACACGCGTTCCACCTGCATGTTCAGCCTTGCAGCTTCTTCGTGAATTATTCCGCTATACATAAAAAGCCTTTCAGGGGTATCAACAATATCGGGTTGTGAAATGGTTTCAGACGCAATAGCTATTGTGGAAATAGGTGTTTTAAATTCATGGGTCATATTGTTGAT
>DATHOL010000270.1:0-3619 GCA_035484895.1 Bacteroidia bacterium
CTGATAGCTTACGGCTTTTTGCATGGCGGTGTTTTCTATTTCCTTTGCTTGTGCGCTCATAGGTTAGTTACAAACATACAAAAAATGCAATTATTTGCAAGTGTTAATTATGTTTAAAATCCGGATTATCCGATTTTATTACATATACCCGAAAGTATAGTTAAGGCTTATGATTCCAAAAATGCCTCCGATATTGAATGCATCCTGGTCCCGCACTTTTAAGAATTGCGGGCCAACTTCGGGCGTAGAGAGATATGAGGCGGGGTGGGTAGCTAATGGCATATCATAAAAAAACTCCAGTGTCCAATCCCAGTGGCGGGCCATGCGATAATGCTCCCCAATGCCCAAATCAAGCCAGGGGGTACTGCCTCCAAATTGATCGGTACGGACACGATAGGAATATATCGTAATGTTTTCGTAGCTGATTCCGGCTAATAAAAAACGTGTGAATTTATATATCCTCAAAGGCCTGTATGCCCAATAGTATAAAGCATTGAGCCCATAACGCGCTTCGTTGCGGTATCCTAAATGCAGAATGGAGGTCTTGAATCGGTCGGCATAGCCCTCAAGGCTCCATTGTTTGGCAAGCCTGTATCTGATACAAAAGCCAAGTCCGAACCCAATGCTACCCGGATCGAGCAAGACGCATGCACCGGCTCTTATTCCGACGGTCAATTGCCCGAATCCCTCATCACCGCCAAAATTTGGACAGGCAGCAATTCTAGGGTCATGGTTAACTGTATCTTCCGTACTATGTATTGTGTCGGCAGGGCCAATTAATGTAAAAGAAGCACCCTTAAGCGTATATGCGGCAAGGCATGGCATGAGCAAAATCACTGAAAGGATAACAGATATTTTTTTTGCCGGGGTCAAGCGTTTTGAAAGATTGTTATTTATGGGACGAATATACTAACTATAAATGGAGTTTTACCATGAAATAAATCAACAATGACTACGATGAATAGTATTAATCAATGTTTGAGTTCCGGCAAAAACTTCATCACGTCCACGCCGTCAGCATAATCGGTAATAGAAGGTGATTGGGTTTCGCCAATGCGGACAACAGGCAGGGGCACAAAATTTTGTGCCTTTATATATTTCTCGGAAACCGCTACACATTGTATTTGTTCTTTAATACCAATTAACTCCTGTTCTAATTTTTTTATGTCGGAATATTCCTCAAAATTAAGTACTGCGATAGGCGATGAAAGTTGAGGATTATTTATAACAGCTAAAAAACCATTATCGGTAAATTTTTTCCCGTCCATTAAATAGATAGTACGGTTGTATACATAGTTGGAGTGGTATTTATTATGGTTGATAACGCTTTTATAGCCCTCTATATTGATGAAAAAATTATCGAAAACATATCCTTCCGGAACATAAAGTTTGGAAACATTGCGGCAGCCCAAGCCAAAATAGCTGAAAATATCTTTTCCCAGCGTGTGCAATTCCAGGTTAGTCTCAGTACCATCTAAAATAGCAATACCATTGCGGTTTCTGCGGATTATATGGGGGATATTCTTGAAGTAATATTCAAAATGCTTGGCTGTATTATTGCTGCCTGTAGCAATTACGGCATCAATGCCGGTATTCAACTTTTCGACAAAATGTATTCTGTTTTTCCATTCAGATTCAATATCAATCAGCCTGTCTTCAAGAAATTTCAACAACCTTGAATCGGAACTGGAAAGTTTGGTATGAAGGATGTTGCCGCTCATCAAAACGCATAAAAAATCGTGGAACCCTACCAATGGAATATTACCTGCCATAACAACTCCAATAGTTTTTGGCGGAGAGTTATTAAAATCCAATTCAGGGTAGGAGGAGAGCCATCTATTCAAAACATCTTTATTTAACCAGAGTGAAATGCCTTTTAGGGCACTGAGGATGTTGTCTCTCGTAAACCACGCATTCTCCTGTTCCGCTAAAGCTATAGTTTCAGCCCAATGCGATTCCCCTCTCCCTATAGGAGAGGGTATGGTGAGGTCTTCCGAAAGGAAACTTCGTATTTCTTCCCCTAAGGAATGGAAGCTATTGATGGCGTCATCGTATTGCATGGTATAATTTTGAAAGGGTGCAAAGGTATTACTTCTGCTCTTTTCTTACTTTTGCGTTCTCATAATTATTCATTCATGTCCCAGAGGGAACCATTTGGTCAGGTATTAAAATTCGGTGGTACATCGGTAGGTTCGGCAGAACGCATGAAAGAGGTTGCCAAACTGGTAAATTATCCCGGTAAGAAAATAGTTGTATTATCCGCCATGGCAGGAACAACCGACCAATTGGTGAAGATTACGAAAGCACTATACGCACATTCAACGGAAGATGCCGGAAAATTATTGAAAGAACTGGAACCTCAGTATCGGGCCACTGTTGACAAGCTTTTTACTTCGGAAGAGTACAAGTTGAAAGGCAATGAAATCATCACCCAGCACTTTAACCTGTTGTGGTCTTTCACGTTGGATATGTTTACGCATAATGAAGAAAAAACCATCCTGGCAGAAGGGGAATTACTCTCCACCGCTTTGTTTCATTACTATTTAGAAGAACAGAAAGTCCCTTCTATACTATTACCTGCACTCAATTTTATGCGTATTGATGAAGAAGGGGAACCTGATTTGGATTATATTGAAGAACATTTAAAGAAGGAACTTGCAAAGAATCCTCATAGCGAACTATTCATTACCCAAGGATATATTTGCCGCAACCCTTTCGGGCAGATAGATAACCTGAAAAGGGGTGGCAGCGATTATACAGCCTCCCTGATTGGTGCGGCAATTACTGCGGAGGAAATTCAAATTTGGACAGACATTGATGGTATGCATAACAATGACCCGCGTTTTGTCCCCAACACCTTTCCAATTGCTGAATTATCCTTTGACGAAGCCGCGGAGTTAGCTTATTTCGGAGCGAAAATTTTGCACCCGTATTGTATTCGTCCGGCTAAAAAAAGGAATGTACCTGTACGTTTGCTTAATACCATGAAGCCCCAAGCCAAAGGCACTTTAATAAGCCGCAATGCTTCCGGGGATTCCATAAAAGCGGTGGCAGCCAAAGATAAAATTACCGTCATTAAAATTAAATCCGACCGGATGTTAATGGCCTACGGATTTCTGCGCAGTGTATTTGAAGTATTCGAGCGGTATAAAACACCTATTGATGTTATTACCACTTCTGAAGTAGCTGTTTCACTTACCATTGATGATAACAGCCATATTGATGACATTATTAAAGAACTGGAGATTTACGGAACCGTAAATGCTGAAATGAACCAGGTAATAATATGTATTGTAGGCGATTTCCTGGCTGATAAACATGGATATGCCCTGATGATTTTCGCTTCACTAAAGGATATTCCCATCCGGATGATTTCGTATGGTGGCAGTAAAAACAATATTTCCATCCTTGTGAATGCCGAACACAAAAAAGACGCGCTGCTGGCTTTGAACAAAGGATTATTCACTAAAAATAAATAATCATCTATGTTCAGTTTATCATTGCTTAAAAAATTTCAGGGTGTTTCAACGCCTTTCTATTATTACGATACAAAATTATTGGCTCAGACGCTTTCCGCTGCCGGAAAAAGTGCGGAAAAGCACGATATAGAATTGCACTA
>DATHOL010000271.1:0-9367 GCA_035484895.1 Bacteroidia bacterium
AGGGCTCTTGCATTCGGCCATCAATAAAGGCGCTCCGGTCCGGTCGCAGACAATAATATCGGCCCGTTTGCTTAGCTTGTTGTACTTAAATTCTTTTTCCACCTTCATCAGTCCGATAGGGTAGCCTTTATCTTTATTTAAATAATGAATAAGATGCTGTCTTACCCATTCTTCAGGGGTTAGCGCTACATGTTTTTTCCTTGCAAGGTCAAAAATACGGAGTTGTCCGTTTTTTTCCTCAATACGGAATTCATAGGCAGGAAAATTAAGGTTTGGCAGGCCGGAATTTGACATTGTGCAAAGTATGTTGATAAATACAAATGTAGTTATCCCTGAGAAAACTAAATTTGTCCAATGGATTCCTTCGGGAGATTCTGATTTTAACCATGACGCATAAAGAAATCATATCAGATTTAGAAAAGAAGCTGTTTCACCCGGTCTATTTTTTCTGTGGTGAAGAGCCTTTCTATATTGATATGCTCTGCAATGCCATTGAGAAAAGCGTACTCGATGAGACTGAACGGGAATTCAACCAATTCGTTTTTTATGGCCGTGATAGCAACCTTGCAACGGTATTAGATGCCGCTTACCGTTTCCCGATGATGGCCAATTACCAGGTTATAATCGTGAAAGAAGCCCAGGATTTAAAAGATCTGATTCCACGCTCGCAGGAGAAAACCAAAAAGGACGAAAAAGAACATTTGCTCCTCTCCTACCTCGAAAAGCCACAAAAGACAACCGTTTTGGTGTTTTGCTACAAATACAAAACACTGGATATGCGCACTTCTCTTGCCAAGAAAATGGCAAAGGGGGCCGTGTTATTTGAATCGAAGAAACTTTACGACAACCAGATTCCGGCATGGATAGAGGGCTATTTGAAAGAAAAAGGCCTAATTATCGGACACAAAGCCCTTGCCCTTCTTACGGAATATTTGGGCAACGACTTGAGCAAAATATCGAACGAGCTGAATAAGTTGATGATCAATATTTCACCTCCGGCCGAAATTACAGTGAACGATATTGAACAAAACATTGGTATTAGCAAAGATTATAATGTATTTGAATTGCACAATGCACTTGGCAGTAAGGACACAGCCAAAGCCATGCGCATTATAGATTATTTCGCTTCGAATACCAAGGACAACCCTTTTGTGGTGAGCATGGGCGCGCTTTACAGCTATTTCAGCAAACTGCTTATTTACCATACGCTGAAAGAAAAATCGCCCAATAGTGTAGCTGCTGCTTTAGGCGTTTCTCCCTTTTTTGTGAAAGATTATATAAGCGCGGGTAAAGTATATTCTATGGCATCGTTACAAAAGGCAATGCACATTTTAAAAGAATACGATTTAAAATCGAAAGGGCTTGGAAATACCTCTATGGATGAAGCTGATCTTTACAAAGAGTTAATACTTAAGCTAGTGTATTTAGATAAGGTGGTTTTGGAAGCGGCGGAAGAGGAGGTAAATTGAGTAATCAACCCAACTAATATTTAATTTTTCTATATGTCTAAGAGGGATTTGGTTATTAAATCACTTATAGAAATCAATGCAGACATCAATACATTGATTCAAGAATTATCAAAATATCCATGGGATTCTGAACCATTAATAACATTATCACTACGCCATGTAAAAAATGCACTATATCAGTATTTGCAGGGTAATATTTCAGCATTGGAATTAGAAAATTGGGCAAATGCAGTTGAAATGCGGGACGACATTGAATATGAATATGGAAACGAAAAAACTATCAGTAAAGTATTATCGGAATTATCTAACCCAGTAATATCTCAGCCTATTGACAAAGACCATATTGAAGAAATTATTAATAGTTTAAGATAGTGCTTAAAGATTCCTCACTTTGTTCGGAATGACAATATTCATGGCTTTTTTGGGAGGGGTGCGGCGGGCTTCGCCCGCCGCACCCCTCCCCCAATAATTACCGGAACCCTGTCATTCTGAGCGGAGCAAAGCGGAGTGAAGCGGAGTGAAGCGGAGTGAAGAATCTTGATATATTTTAGTGGATTTTCACCCCAAATAATGGCATACATTAAATTTTTATTACTTTTGACCCCGAAAGAAACCAAACAGACATGAAAAACAAACTTATTGCCTTTGTCATTTTAGCCGTTACTTTTTTATTGCCTTTCCGTTATGCCGTATTGGATGTAGATTCAGATGCCCATGGATTGAGTGTGTTTGGCGTATTTTTTACCGGCGTTGGTTTCCTTGCGGGTTTCTATTTCCTTATTAAGGATGATGCCGATAAAGAACACGGTGGAGAGCATTCTGCTCACTAAGTTTTCTTAAATATATTGGAACGCGGATGACGGGATTGCTTATGATTCGTCAAGATTTTTATATCCATTTTTATCATAAGCAATCCTCGTCATCTGCGTTCTATCCTCAGAAATAATTTACTATCCCGAAATTTATTTTCCCCGTACTGAAGTTAAGCGGGTTGCCTTTGGCATTTCCCAACGCATAGCTGAGTGAGAATATTCCTGCTTTCGTCTGGAAGTCCATGCCGGCGCCAAAACCCGAAGGGGTATCATAATAATATTGAATAGAAGAAGGCAGCGTTTGACGGACATAACCTTGATCATAAAACAAAAAGAAAAACGAGTTTTGTTCCAATAGATAGTGGAACTCTACCGTCCCAACCGCATATTGCGAAACATACACCGATTGCTCGTTAAATCCACGCAATACTTCCAGGCCACCAATACGGTAGAGGTCGTTCAATAATAGCGAAGGATCCTGAATATATCCGCCATTTACTCCGAATTTAATCGCGGCTCGGCTCGCGACAGGCAAATAGCAATCAGCTAAAATATTAGCGCGATATTCTATAGTATTAAATTGCAAACCGGCATACGCATCAGGGTTTATAGCGGAATTTTCACGTATGATTTTATTTCCTGCAGCAGCAGAACTCAGAAACTCGTATCCTCTCCGGGGATTATAAATGTAATCGAGGTGACGCACTTTATATTCTATGCCATACAAATCTGTTGTAGCATTGGTATAGGGAGGCAGCGTGGTAATATTCTGTAAACCGGAAGTGGATAAAAGGCTGGTGACAATACTCTCATAATACACTTCAAAATAATCGCCGCCAATGAAAAGATATTTTAAGCCTAATTTATTATCTAACTGTATATAGGTAGTATCCTGTTTAAAGAGATTGAAATTTTCATCTACACCGATAGGAGTATGAAAGAGATATGGATAGCTGAAATTAATCAATAATTTTTCGGTTAGGGGCTGCAAATGTTGCCAGTGAAACACTAAGTCATCCCCGTGGCGGAAGGCATTCCTGAGTTGAAGATTAACATCACCGGTAACGGTTATTTTCCCTGTAGTATTTGGTAATATTCCTAATATTCCGTTAAATTGGTTAGAATTCTTTTTGGCAAGATAGAGTACTATTTTCGTTTTATCCTGTATAAATACTACCTGCAAAGGTTTCAATTCTGCCAGGAACGGCAGTGCCCTTAATCGGTTGCTTATAGCCTCTACTTTCGATTCATCGTAAAGGTCGCCTGGCTTAATCCCTAAATAGCCATATAGGTAATTAGGTGAGATTTTCAACGTCCCTACTACAACAATACTGTCAATAGTCTCTGCCCGGTTTTTATCTACTTTAAGAGATGCTGAAATAGTATTATCATTTATGGATATACTATCTAATTTTACTTTGGTAAAAGGGTATCCGTGGTCTTCATAATAGCCCAGAACGCGGGTCATTAGTTTAGATGCCGTTTTAAAATAAAAAGGTTTATTTTGAAATATTTTCTCTCTGAATCCTGACAGATTAATGGCTACTTCATCCACATTCCCTTTGCGCAAATATGCCCATTTGTAAGATTTTCCCAAGGTTAGAAATGCAGTTAGTTTACTTGTATCCTGCACCATACTGTCAATTGTTGCAGTAAGATAACTTTGGTCATGAATGGTATTTAGCAAGTTCTGCAATTCTTTTTGCCGTTCTTTAGTAGAGCCCAATACCTTTGCATAATCAGGCATTACAAAGCCTTTGGAAGTAGCAGAATCCAGATTAATTACTTTCAGGAATAGCTTTTTCTGCGGTGTCTGTGGCTGGAATTCACTCTTTGGCAAAAAGAACCGCTGGGCCTGCAATTGCAGCAAGCAGAATAGCAATAAAATGGCTGTAAGTCCCTTCTGTTTTAGTTTGCTCACTTAGTGTTATACGTGTATTAACGCAGAAAAGCTAAAATTATTAAAATATAGGGAGATATAGGGTAATTGCCAGTCGGGCTCCGGCTATTTAAACATATCCTTCTCCGAATCCATCTTCAGGAATTTCAGTCCGGTATATTTATATGTCATATTATTTATTTCAGGGGAGAACTTAAATAGCAATATGCAGCCCATATATATTATTCCAATGATGGCCGAGTTAACGCAAATACTGATATATTTATTTATGATAAAAGGAATAAAATGAATTATTGACAACGTGCCTGTTGTAATTAATAAAATCCAAAGACAATTCCATGTGAACGGCTGCATTTTGAAATTAACCCATACGAAAATCAATCGTAATATATTATAAATAACAAGGCTTAGCATAGCCGCCAAAGCTGCGCCGGTAATGCCATAGAGCGGTATAAATATCAAATTCAGAATTACGGTTACTATTACCAACACCAGCATAAAGTACAAATCGTATTTATATTTTTTTGAAGTGACGGTAATAATTCCATTAAGTCCCGTAATCATATCCACATACTTGGCAAAACATAGCAGGTAGAAAGAATACCTCGCTATAGAATACTCCTTGGGAATAAACATAAAAATGGAATTTATATTCCCCCATAAAAGCAAAATAAGGCCGCCGCCTATTATCATCATTATTAAAGTTGTTTTGTCATATAAATCTGAAACGGCCTTCATATCACGGTTCTTCCAAAATCTTCCGACTAAAGGATAAGTAATTTTTTGGATAGAACGATAAGGGAAAGTCAATGCTGTAGCTATCATAAATATGGTTGTGTAAATACCGGCTTGCCCTAAACTCAATTTCGATGCAATCATCAAACCATCAATGTTCACTAATATTCCGCTGCCTAATACAGACAGAATGGTGAATGTTCCGTATAGTAATATGGGCTTGAGCAGGCGCTTGTACAACTTGCTTGTTCCCGGCCGTATATGAAACTGCCGGAGGTAAATAATATAAACCAACAATATCAGTGTTATCAGGAAACTACAGCCTATATAAATGACAACAAACTGCCGGAAACTTATCAGTTTCAAGGCAAACAATGCAATAGCGATTGTTACCAATATTTTTGAAAAAACCTCATTCAGGAAAGTCGGCACTACCGTTTTAAGAAGTGAGCGCAGATAAGATTCAAAGAATTGGAAATAAACAGATGCAAATGCCAATGGAATAAGGTAATAGTAGTAATCAATGAGCAAGGGAGAATTATCAACAAACATCCGGAGAACAACCGGTTTAAAAACAATAAAAAGCACCGTGGTTAAAAGGAATCCCCCAAAGACAAAAACATTTCCCCAGAAAAAGAAACCGTTATGTTTCTTTTCCTTATTCATAAAAAACGGAAAGAACCTATTGCTGATGCTCGGTATTCCCAGCGTTGCAAATTGCGCGTAAAGTACCGCGGCATTCATTAAAACGCCGGTTAGCCCTACTTGAGTATCTGTTAAAAAGTGGGTGAGAAGCAACACTCTGTTCAAATAGCCCAGCGCAGCGCCCAGGTATATTACAAACGTAAGTTTTATGCTTTCTTTCTGTACAATTCCCATTCGTTCAGGCAAACAATTCTGCAAATATGACGATAAGTTCCCTCTTAAAACCGATATACTCCTGTTCTATTATGTATTTTTGTCATAAATAGTGTTAATAATGTCCGCATCGTCCCGCAAAATATTTTTAAATAAACTCCAATGGTTTGCCTATGAAAAGCTCACCACAGCGGGAGATTTGATATCGTTTTATCTCGGATTTCCCATTAATGGAACCAATAAAATTAAAGGAAATAAGACCATTGTTTATGTAGGCGAGTTTTTACCCCCGCGCATACCCCGGGTTGCTAAGTGGTTTAAAAAAAGCGGTAATTACACAACTGTATTGGTCTGCCACAAAAGAGGATTTGTAGAAAAATTCTCCAATCCTGATATTGACCATATTTTTCTTTTCCGTAATGAATGGCACTTGAAAAGAATCATCAGAGCTATTAAGAACCCTTACATATTACACGGATTTGCGCCCAAAAGTAAGTTCCCGTTTATTGCCAAAGAAGCAGTCAAACAATATTCTCCTTCCACTCCATTTATAATAGATTACCAGGATGTATTTGTAATTTATTACGGCAAGAACCCCAGTATGCGCTGGTTGCAAAACGAATTACCTTATGAATATGGTTGCTTCCGCGATACAGATGGAGTGATTGCTAATAGCCTTGAAGCTTGTGAAGCCATGAAAGTTTGGGAAGTTAAAAAGCCCGGTAAACGCATATTTTTTCCACTATACAGCGACAATGATTATTTCTGCAATACGGAGAAAAAATTTCCTGCGGGAGAAATACATTTGGTATATGCCGGAGGTATTTATGGTTCTCACCGCGATAAAAAACATTATGGAATTGCCCAACTGCATTGGCTTATTGAATACCTGCAACCTCAAAAAGTGCATCTGCATATTTACCCGAGCCCTTCCTCTATTGGTGCCGATTATGAAGAATATGCGGAAATGGCAAAAACAAATCCTTATTTGCATCTGCATACTTCGGTTTCGCAATCGAAATTGGCGGAGGAACTTTCCCAATACCATTATGGTTTGATGCCTTTTTTCTCAACAGAATCGAACCAGAGCGACATAAAATTGAAATATGCTACCACGCTTAAACTTTTTAACTATGCGGAAGCAGGAATACCCATATTAGTTGCGGCAGATGTAATGTACCAAAGCTGGTTAGTAACGCGCTATGGTTTGGGAATATCGGTTGCGCATAAGGATGATTTTAAAGATGTGCGCAAACTAACCGGAACCACACCTTACGCCGAACAGGCAGCTAGCGTAATTAAAAACAGGGAAGTATTATCATTAAAGAAGCACATTCCGAGATTGATTAGGTTTTATAAAAAGATGAGGGAGAAGGCATGAGGGGGGGGTTGATAATGATATTATCTTGTTTTACTATTGTTGCTTTTGGGCAGCAAACCCAAATAGTTTACCCCGATAGCGGATTTACTAATAAAGCAGAAGCGAAAAACTTAATGGTGAATGGGAAAAAGGAAGGAAAGTGGATGGAGTATTTTGATACTAATTCGCCATATTATCTTACTATATATAAAGCTGGGAAACCAAATAGTATTGTAAGATTGTATTCTAAAAATGGTAGATTAGAATCTGAAAAGCCTTATATCAATGGCAAAGAAAATGGAATGCAAAAAACATATTATAAAAGTGGGCAAATAACGATAGAACAAATGTACAAGAATAATTTGCCTGATGGAGTTTATCGATCCTATAGCGATAGTGGAGTATTATGGATAGAACAACATTGGAGTAGTGGTAAGCTAAATGGAGTGGAAAAATCTTTTGATGAGAAAGGGAGATTAACTAGCGAAACTATTTATATAAATGGCGCACAGGGAGCAACCAAAAACTACGACGAAAAAGGAAATGAAATAAGATAGAGATTTCTCACTTTGTTCGGAATGACAAAGTCAGTGAGATTGTCATCCTGAGGTACGAAGGAGCTCTTCACCAAAGGGATTCTTCACTTCGTTCAGAATGACAAAGTCACGTTTTTAAGTGAAATCCGCCCTTTTCTTATCTTTGTCACCCTTTTGAAAAACTAATACTTTCATGGAGAAACTTCACAACCTGGATGAAAAAGACTTTCAGGATATATTAAAATATAAGGAGCTGCTGCTTTCCAATGGTAAAAAGTTGGCGCAACTTGACCCTAACGACTACTATTGGCAGGACCTTTCCAATGAAACCAACTTATCGAGAAACGGTATTTTCCTCGAAAGCAATATGGTGGAATCATGGGTTGGGACTACCCGCAAACCCAAACGTATTCTGGAAATAGGAACCCGCGCAGGTGGCTCTCTTATTGCTTTGCTATGCGTTTACTCCAAAGAAGAATATGATAAAATAGAAGAAATATTGAGTTTTGATATGTGGCGGGAATATGTGAGTATAACCCCTTTCGCTACAATGCTTTCAAAGTTAATGGGCAAAAAGAGAAATATTAATATCTCGGAACGGTTTACCAAATTTATAGGCAATTATGTAGAGAAAAAATCTACCGATAAAGTCCGTAAAAACCTGGCTGCATTTAACATCAAGACGGATAAAATAAAATTTATCTCCGGCGATTCTACCATTAAAGTACCCGAATATTTCAAACAAAACCCCAATAAAAAATTCGATTATATATTGGTGGATGGAGGCCACACCGAAGAAATTGCAACCAAAGATTTAGATAATGTAGTGGCACATGCTGCTAAAGGCGGAATCATCCTGTTTGATGATATTATGCCTGAAAGCTATAACTTGCAAAGTGTTTGGAACAAATTCAAAGAGAAAAACAGCAATGATTTCGATTTCTTTGAAATCCGCCACCGAAAGGGGATTGGGTTTGCGATAAAAAAGTAATTAGTCTAACAAACAGTAGGGGTTCCAAATTTTGAACCCTTTCTGTTAAATCGAAATATAAAGGTTCCAAATTTTGAACCCCTACATAGCGACAATACGTCATGAACTTGTTTCAGCATCTCACTAATACGGTAAAAACTGGCGATTCTTTGGGATGCTGAAACAAGTTCAGCATGACTAAGCGAAGCCTATCCAATTGCACAACAAAAAAAGTCCCGGAAACTAATCCGGGACTTTTCCATTTTAATCCAACTACGCAATTATTTCTTGTCGCTTGTAGTTTTGGTAGTTGTACTGGTAGTACTCTTGCTGTCTTTAGCGCAAGCACCTTTATGACAAGTCTTGTCATTGCCGCATGATTTCATGCAAGCTTTGCTGCATTTACTGTCCTTGCTATCTTTAGAAGCAGATGCTGCTTGTTGTCCGAAAGCAAAGCCGGTCATACCAACAATTGCTACGGCTAAAATTAATTTTTTCATTGTATCAGGTTTTTTGTGGTTCGGATTGAGGCAAATGTAACACTATTGCTGACGAATTGAATGTTAAAATATTGTAAAATTAGTTCCCTGCTCTACTCGGGCTAAATAACTTTGTCATCCTGAGCAAAGCGAAGGATCTCTTTCATTCTAAGATTCTTCACTCCGTTCAGAATAACAAATCTCACTTAATTCAAGGGAATAAAAAAAAATATTACATTTGCCCCGCA
>DATHOL010000272.1:0-4083 GCA_035484895.1 Bacteroidia bacterium
CCCCTCTAGTTATATTTTAGATGACTTTATACTTATATTATTTCTCATTGATTCTATACTAAATATTTATCTTCTTATCAGTTGGTATTCGTCAAGACGCCGGAAAGTAGGAGTTCCATTAAACAATAAGAATGGAACATAAAACCTTTTTATCTATCTTTGAATAAACAATAACATGAGCACCGTTGTAATAAATATAGATGATAGCGAGTTACCGGGATTAAAGAAATTTGTACGTGGGGCAAAAGCTAAGATGCGGGTAATAAAGGAAGATGCTGAGGAAATCTTTGCTATTCCGGAATGGCAAAAAGAAGAAACATTGCACCGCCTTAAAACAAGCAAACAAACAGATTTTATTCCCTGGGCTAAAGCTAAAAAGCAACTTAAAAGCAAATAATAATGCCATTTGCTGTATTCATTGAGCCGAGGGCTTTAGCGGATATTCAGCAAGCAATGGATTATTATGACACCCGACAATCTGGCTTGGGTAAAAGATTTGAAACGGCAATTGATAAGCATTTTTCAATTCTTAGCAAAAACCCTTTCTTTCAAATCAGATATAACGGAATACGATGCATTCCCGTTAAGAAATTTCCATTTTTAATTCACTTTGTTGTAGATGAAAAACGGAAAGAAGTATTTGTTATTTCTGTTTTTCATACTTCTAAAAACAATAAAGAGTGGCTGATATAATGCTTAGCACACTTTTTCCCACCTAAATCCTATCCCCGCTTATAAGCCTGAACAGGATTGCGATAATTGCAAATACAAGCAAGAGGTGAATAAATGCGCCTAAGCTGAAAAAGAAAAATCCCAATGCCCAGCCGATAATTAAAATTACCGCGATGATATAAAGTAGATTGCCCATAGTGTTTGTTTTATTTGTTTGTTTGTTGTGTAAGATAAAGTGAGGAGCAAGCCCCTCACTTTTATTAGGATTAAATTAACATACCATATTAGATAGTCGAATTTTCTCCTGGTGTTTTTCCTTGTTCTGTAGGTTGCTTTTTACTTTTATTTTCAGCCTGGTCTTCTGTTCCGCCATCTTCCCCGGCTACCGGAGTGCTGTAATCATGCCCATGGCCTTCTCTTATAAACTCTTTACCTTCCTTTTCGCTTTTATTATCAGCTGTTGCAGGCGGCTTTTGAGTAGTGGAGTTACCATTTTTTGAGCTATGCTGACTATTTTGCTCATCTTGATTTTTATTGCTATCCGAGCTACCTGAACTCTTTTCGCTTGTTTGATTTTCTTTCATATGGTTTTTTATTTAACGGTTATTTACTATTTTATACTTATCACATTCCCCCTGATTTCTGCTGGCACATTGTAACATGTTCCAAATGCTTCTTTAAAGTTGGCAGTGTTTCGGCTGCCATTTGCCTGATAGCTGAATCACTGGCATCAGTAACTTCTTTTTCAAATAAAGCAATAGCATCTTTATGTCCGCTTTCCATCATATCACAATATTGTTTATCAAAATCTTTTCCCGATAAATCGCTTAATTTTTTGTAATCATTAAGGGCATTGCTGTCGAGTGCTATTGGTATAGTGATGGATTCTTTCAAGGCAAGTGCAGTAAGATCGCTCTGGGCCTTCGTATGGTCTTCTTCCATCATTTTTCCCAATTCTTTAATGGCTGCTGTCAAGCCTTTTTGTTGGGCCAATTGCCCTAACTTTATTTCTTCCAAATTAATTCCGGCAACTTTCACTATAAACTGTGCATCCTTTCCTTTACTTACAGAATCTGTTTTAGCTATCGCTCCGGGTGTTTGCATATTATTGCATGATACTATTACCGCTATAATGAATGTGATAAGTGTCGCTGAAAGTAATACTGTTTTATATGTTGTATTTTTCATTCGCTTTGGGTTATCCTTTAGTTATTGAGAATAAATTTTGATTGTGCAAAGATGAATCCGTTATGCCTGAAGAGCATTATATACTTTTTGAAAAAAGTTATATTATTCACACATTCACCGAAGTGTGAAATGTGTAATGTTTTGTATGCCGGATGTAAGGCTTTAACTATAATACTTACCCATCTTTGCACTATTCTTATTTATATCAAAATTGAATTATGAAAAAATTAGCCGTATTGCTTATAGTACTATCCTCTTTAATAGGAGTGAAAAAAATAAACGCACAAGTAGGAGTGAGTATTTCTGTAGCTCCTCCCGAATTACTTGAATATGCACAACCGCCCTGCCCGACAGACGGGTATATGTGGTCGCCGGGTTATTGGGCCTGGGCTCCTGATGGATATTATTGGGTACCGGGCGTATGGGTAGAAGCTCCCGAAGCAGGCTTTTTATGGACTCCCGGTTATTGGGGATATGGCGATAATGGCTATTTCTGGAATGGTGGTTATTGGGGAGAAAGTGTGGGCTTTTATGGCGGAGTATGTTACGGGTATGGCTATGGTGGCCATGGCTTTTGCGGCGGAAGATGGGATGGCGGAAGATTCCGGTATAACACAGCCGCATGGCATGTAGGTGGCGGAATTCATAATACCTATTCAGACAGGACAGGAATTACTAACAGTTCAAACCGTACCAGTTTTAATGGCCGTGGCGGATTGGATGCAAAACCGAATGAAGCAGAAATGTCCGCTGCTAAACAAAACCACAGGCAACCTACTTCATCCCAACAAACGCATCAGCAAAAAGCAAGTGCAAATAAAAATCAGCGTGCTACCGCGAATGGAGGACACCCGGCTACAGCAGCAAAAAGTACTGTTGGCGGACAACGTTTTAATTCTGCCGGACATTCCATAAGTACTGTTCATGCGGCAAATAATACACATAGTACAGCCGGTAATCATCTTGCCAATCCTGTTGCAACGCACCCTTCGAATGCACCTCATGCGAACGCTCCAAGGCCGCAAGTACAACAACAAAGGCCAATGCAGAACCGGCCTGCTCAAGCACAACAACAAAGACCAACGCAAAACAGGCCTGCCCCGCAACAACAACATCAAAGCCCTATGCAGAACAGGCCTGCTCCACAACAACAACAGCAGAGACCAACACAAAACATGCCTGCTCCACAACAGCAAAGACAACAAGCACAACCAAGCAGAGGCGCACAAGGCGGCGGCGGACATACCGAAGGCGGAAAACATTAATTATTTCCGGCAACTGTATTGCCACACTTGAATACTTCATTTAATTGGTATCATTAAATCCCTGTTAAAAAACTTAACAGGGATTTACTGTTTTTGGGCGGGAACTCTTGCCTTTTTATTAAACCATTTAATCCGTTCAAAAGAAGGTTTCATCGATTAACTTTTTAAAAGTTTTATATACAACCTATCTTAGCATTCATAAACATCAAATTATGAAACGCCTAATTGTTATTATCGTAGCCATATGTTCTTTATTTGGTTCAACTAAAGTAGATGCCCAGGTTGGTGTCGGAGTAAGTATTACTGTGGCCCCTCCTGAATTGCCCGTATATGAGCAGCCACCTTGCCCTACCGATGGCTATTTATGGAGCCCCGGCTATTGGGCCTGGGGGCCTGATGGATATTATTGGGTTCCCGGTGTATGGGTAGCTCCCCCCGAAGCAGGCTTTCTATGGACACCCGGTTATTGGGGTTTTGGAGATGGAGCTTATCTCTGGCACGCAGGGTATTGGGGACCTCATATTGGCTTTTATGGCGGCGTGTGCTACGGTTATGGCTATGGCGGACATGGTTTTTATGGCGGAAGGTGGGAAGGCGGCCACTTTCGATATAATACTGCCGTATGCCATGTAAATAATACAGTAATACATAATACTTATGTTGACAGAACAGTTATAAATAACAGTACCGTAAACCGTACCAGTTTTAATGGCCGGGGTGGGGTTGAAGCCCAGCCAACTAATGAAGAGCGCACAGCTATGAATGAACACCATTCCCAGCCTACATCATCACAGCAAAGCCATGAACGAAGTGCAGCAGGCAACCGGAACCAACTGGCTTCGGTAAACCATGGCAGTCCAAAAACGACGGCAAGGGCTACTGTTGGCGGACAACGCTTTAATTCAACAGGTCACGCAGTTGCAAGTAAAGCCAACACCAATCCCGCATCGGGTAACCA
>DATHOL010000273.1:0-2272 GCA_035484895.1 Bacteroidia bacterium
GTTGCGGAAATCACGCTTTGGGCGAAGAATCATATAGAGGCCAAATACAATGATGACCAAAGGCCAGGTGTATTCGGAAAGGGAATTGCCCGTATAATACCAATAAATATGGGGGAGTAGAAAAATACCGCCTATCAGCAAAAGCACTTGCCATCCGCCACCTGTAAAACCTTTCCGCACTCCTGTATAAAGACCAATTGCAATGAGGATAATTGGCCAGGTAAAAAGCCAGGTAGGGAAAAACACAAGATTCATGCGGTGGATGAGCCATAACACACCTATTCCTACCAATACCAAACCTCCAAGGGCCCTACCGCCGCGGTTGGGCTTGTTTCCATAACTATACTGTTGTTGAACATTTTCTGTTTCCATGATTTTTTTAAATTTTATGACGCAAAACTATATCGCCCTGCAAGAAAGCGTTAGCTAAATTAGGTACAAGAAATGGAAAAGTCGGTAAGCGGAGGGAACAGGTCGGTGAAATAAGATGGTTCCTTTGAAGAAAAGCGAAAAGCAGATAGAGCGTCAGTTTGAAAATTATTGTTTTATTAAATAGTGTTTACCTTTATCATTTGTTACTACGAGCAGTGAGTCATGCAGTTCATATTTTCCATTGTAGTCTATATGGCTTGATAGACTATCGTGGCAAGCGAAAAGCATCTTGGTGTATGAAATTTGGCCGTAAGAAATAGTTTTATCAGTAATGGAAAATTTAGATGACTTACCAGAATACCCACCATCTGTATCATACAATATTTGTGATTTTGAAATAACCAAAAAGCGGCCACATATTGTATCAGGTAATAATGTGGTATTTTTAAAGTCCACTTTTTCCAATTTCCATGTACCAATGAGTTTATCAATGGGGTCTTTCCAAAATCCAAAAGTGCAAAATCCAAATAAGAATAGATAGGTTTTCATAATATAAATTAAAATGATTCATATTTAATTTGTCAAATTTACAATATCTTCTATTTCCACATCATTAATAAGCCCTGCTTCATTGCATGGGTCATTGAAGTTCTGGCATTATCTTAAATGAAAATTTTGTTAAATTTGTTGCATGAATAAAAAGGATGCTATAAAAATATTTGAAGATAAAAAAGTAAGGACTCTTTGGGATGCAGAAGAGGGGGAATGGTATTTTTCCATTGTAGATACGGTAGCAATTTTAACTGACAGTCCAAACCCACAAGTGTATTGGCGGGTAATGAAAAAAAGATTAAGGGACGAAGGAAATGAAACCGTTACAAATTGTAACGGTTTGAAAATGCAAGCTCCTGACGGTAAAATGAGAATGACCGATATTGCCGATACCGAGCAACTTTTCAGGCTCATACAATCTATTCCATCGCCAAAGGCAGAACCGTTTAAACAATGGTTGGCGAAGATAGCAAGTGAGCGATTAGACGAAATGCAGGACCCTGAACTTACTATTGACAGGGCTTTAAAAGATTACTTGCAATTGGGTTATTCAGAAAATTGGATTAACCAACGTTTGAAAAGTATTGAAATACGCAAAGAACTGACCGATGAATGGAAAAAGAGAGGATTAAAAGAAGGTATGCACTTTGCAACCCTCACTGACATTATAACCAAAGCCTGGGCAGATAAAACCACCAAAGAATATAAAATCCTGAAAGGTTTGAAAAAAGAAAACCTGCGCGATAATATGACCAATACAGAATTGATTTTGAATATGCTTGCCGAAGCGTCCACCAAAGATATTTCACAAGCTACCGATCCCAAAACTTATAGAGAAAGCAAGAAGGTTGCTAAACAAGGCGGAAAGGTAGCCAAAGTAGCACGAATGGAATTAGAAGCAAGAACAGGCAAAAAAGTGGTTACAGCTTTAAATGCAAAAAATGCCTTACTCCTGAAAAAAGGTAACAAGTAGTAATTGCAGGTATACTAATCACCTTATCCTAAATGAAGGTTTTATCGTATGTAAACGTCTAATTGCCTGTATAGAAAAGTGTGCATATAAAAATTTGCAATAGATAATCGGTAGATTAGGTGTGGTTTATGGTCATAATCAAAGATTTTTATTGACAAACGCCCATTGAGGCATTATATTTGCAGCCTTTTACATAAAAGTAACATATAATTAACACATGAAATTATCCGAATTTAACTTTGCATTTCCTAAGGAATTAATAGCAGAACACCCCAGCCCAACCCGCGATGAATCCAAATTAATGGTGGTTCACCGCAAAACAGGTAAGATTGAGCATAAGGTATTTAAAGATATTTTAAGTTATTATGGCCCTCA
>DATHOL010000274.1:0-3124 GCA_035484895.1 Bacteroidia bacterium
AATCTAAAAGACTGGCTTTGATAGCAGTAGCCAATAAATTACTGAAACAAGTTTTTGCTGTAGCTACCAAAGGAATTATGTATGATGAAAATTATTTACAAAAAACTTGTTTTTAAACACAGTTCATGCTGAACTTGTTTCAGCATCTCGAAGTTTGGGATGAATCTATTAATTCAATCTGAGCCGCTACCGTCTTCTGCGAATGCCAGTAATTCCCTTTCGCTTATTTCTTTTTCTGCGCCAATGCAAAGTTTACATTATTCTTAGCAAGCGTAAAATCAGGTTTTATTTGTAAGGCTTTGTTGCCTGCCTTTATGGCATTGTCCCATTGTTTTAATCCGTTATATGCTGCACACATATTATTCCATGCGAGGGCGGAATTAGGATTGATTAAAAGGATTTTTTGGCAAACATCTATACTTTTTTCGTACTCGCCTTTATTAAAATATAACAAACTGAGGGTGGTATATTCACTTTCTGAAGGGTTTGGCTTCTTTAATATCGCAGCTTCAGTGGTATCACTATCAGGTTGCGGTCTTGTTGTGTTCATATTCTTTAATAAATCTGAAGCTAATGTATATGAAGGGTCATCCTGAAGAGACATTGATAAAAGCGCTATTGCCTCTTTGTCGTGATGGTGGGTATGTAAAAAATCTGCATAATAGTAACATGCCTGGTGATGATGTTCTCCATAAAGAGTCACCGCTTTGGTAAAATTAACATTTGCGGCAGCCGTATCATTTACCAAGGTGGATAATATGCCAAGATTGAGGTAGGGCAGGTCATAATCGGGAAAAAAGGCTTGCGACTTGGAAAAACAATCACGGGCCGAATCTATTTTTCCTCTTTCCATATAATACACACCCAGGTTCGCCAGTGTGTATCCGTCGGTCGGGTCCTTGCTAAGTATATCTTCCATCATAGCTTTATCATTTTCCCATATTTTTACGCGCTGATAAGCGCCGTAGCTAAAGGTGCTTAAAAAAAACAGGCATCCGGCAATAACCACCGGCAATACAAGTTTCGATTCCTGCCTGAATCGTTTCGCAATAAGCATAATAGCACAGGACATAGCGAAGGATAATCCTATCAGGCTTGAAAAGGTGTAATACTCTGCATAGCTAACCGGAAAAGGAAAAACACTGCTGGTAGGCATTAAACTAATAAAGAACCAAGCAAGCCCGAAAGATATTATACGGGTGCTTTTACGAAGTGATAACAGGTAAATGGCAATGAAGGAAGTCATAACAAAAAGAAATCCGATGAGAAAATGATAATCGTGAAAGGAAGTTATGAAGGCTTGCCTTCCATACGGATTAATATATTCCGGCATAAGAAATAGTAAAAAGTACCTTAAAATTACATGCGATTGGGTAAGGAAGGTAGTTCGAACGGATGGGTGGGCATGCTCTATTATTTTTGCAATTTCCGGGGTAGGTATGCTTTTATAGATGATAAGTGTAAATATGAGCAGGCTGGCAATAAAGGTTGGAATCATTTTTTTAAAACTTGATAGAAGCGCCTTAAAGGCCCCCATATTAAGCCCTGTATCATACTCAAAAAAGATAACAAATAGCCAAAGCAAAGGCACGAACATTATAGCGGTTACCTTGAACAGGCAGCCAATAAAAAGAGGAATGATATACAAATGATACTTCTTAAAAAACGGAACATAAAGCCAGGTTACCATAAATATCATGCCATAAAGCGTACTGAATATATTGGAACGGGCAGTCAGGTAGTTTACAACATCGGCAGTAAGCGGGTGAAGGGCGAAAATAGATGTGGCCAGCAGGGCAGGATAGAAAGGAGTATCTGTAAAATGCCTGAATAGCTTTATATTGAAAAAGAAACATACCAGCAGAAGAATAACGAAGCCTATAAAAGTATGAATATGCATAACAAGCGGGCTATTGCCATTTGCTATGTAATAATCTATGGCAAAACTGAGTATGAAAAGCGGGCGGTACTGTACCTGGAATTGCGGAAGGGTGGATTGGGTGCGGCTATCGGTAAAAATAGCCGGAATATTTTTTAGTGATCGAACAGCCGGATTGTCGCTTATAGATAGCGGGTCATCATTTTGATAGCCATTGTTGAAATGGTGGGAATAGATAAAAAAAAGCGCAAGGGCAGCCGCTAAAACGGAGAGTATCTTTAAACTTTTACTTGACATTAGGGGTGGCATTCTTAATAATAATAGTACAGGGCAAATATAGATATATTTCAGCAAGGTTTTTATGCTGATTTAGCAGCTGGAAAAACGCAGGATTCTAATATACCATGTTAATATTCAATACTATATAATGGCTTGTAAAGTTCCCACCAAATTTGCAGCATTGGAATGAATATTTTATAGGGGGCTGTTAAGTATGCAATAGTTATCTTAGCTGCGGAATTCATGATTTTTTTGCATAATGAAAAAGATACATACCGGGCTTTATTTAGTATTATTAATGATAGTGGGATGTGCGGGTCCAAAACAAGACGGACTGGTCTATTTCAACGATTTCGAATCGGTGAAGGGCTGGGCGCCGATATATCTTTCCAGGTGGCCTGTTCATTCGGGAAGGCTTTCCAATAAACTTGACTCTAACCACGCATATGGACTTAGTTTCTGGCTTCCTTTCAGTCAAGTATCTCCCAAAAAGCTGAAAGCTGTAAAAATTAGCGCCTGGGTTTATTTAACGGTAAGGTGCGACGCATTTCTTGCCATGGAAATTAAAACACCCGACAATAAAAGCCTGGTATGGAACGGGGTAAATGTTGATGAACAAGTGAAAGAAGTTGGCAAATGGCAGCAGGTAACCGCTATGTTTTCACTCCGTAATAAGGACTTTAATGTTCCGGACAATTTTATTAATATTTATACCTGGGATAAAGGCAAAAAAGATGTCTACATTGATGATTTATCCATTGAATTCATCGAAGAACAATAGCGTATTTTTAATATGAACTGTAATAACAGAGTAAAGATTAATTTCGCTCCCCATATTTAATTTTTAATCTTCAGTTTCTTCCCCTTGCACAAATCGCGTATATTGGCTTTCATGCATAACAAAATCTGGTTAAAAGCGCTTATTGTAATAAGCATGTTTGCTGCTTTTATGGCAATATATCACTT
>DATHOL010000275.1:0-3389 GCA_035484895.1 Bacteroidia bacterium
ATTATAACAGGGTATTATTATTGAAACCAGGGGGTTATATAAGTTATTTTCTTCGGATATCATTTATTCATTTGGCAATAATAAACTCCTGTAAGCATTCCTGAAATTCTGTTTGTTGAAATTTAATTTTGCATAACTATATGCGTTTAAGGATAATTCTTTCAGCCTTCCTCTATCTAAAGCCAATTGCTTGATAGCTGATGTAAAATCTTTAATAAGATTCTCCTCACCCACCGATGAAATCAAGATGCCATTTTCTCCATTTGTAATATGGTCGCGAATGCCGCCTACATCTGTAGTTATAACTACCAACCTATTTGCCATAGCTTCCATTATTACCATAGGAAATCCTTCACGGGTAGAAGTCAGAAGTAAAATATCTGCCGATTCATAAATTTTTTGCATTTCATTTTCATCACTTATCTCGCCTCTAAAAGTACAATATTGCCGGTCATCAGGAAGTACTCCTGTTTCAACATCTCCTACCAATTCAAAATCGGCCTGAATATTTTCCCGTTTTACACTCCCTGCAATTTTTCCAATAAGGTAAATGCGTTTCTCTTTGCCGTTCCGGCCTACAAATAATATCTTTAACCTTTTATCATATATTCTGCGGATAGCTGGAGGCACATTGGTACAATTCGGGATATATTTTATCCGCGAAAGGAGGTTTTCATTCTTATGGTTTTCCCTGTACTGCGATTTATAATCTTCTATCGTTTTTTTATTAATTACAATACGGTTATCAATTCTTTCTATAACAGGCAAGCTCCAATACTCCGCCCCATCTTCCCCCGGGTGAACGAAAGCATGTATAAGGTCGATACATTTTACATTCTGCTTAAAGTATGGAAGAAGGTCATAATAATATTTTGAATTACATCCGAATGTTACCACACCATTGGTGCTGCCAATTAATTTAGAAATCATATTCTTCGAAATCCTGCTTAACCCCGGATAATTAGCCAATAGTGATATATCAATTAAGGATGACCTGCTTTTAAATTCTTCATAAAAGCCATTATTACTTGAAATCCCTGTAATAAAACAAACAGGTTTTTTGTCAGCAACGGCTTCCATAATATCTATGTGTACTTTTTCTGCTCCTCCAATATGGTAGTAAGGGAAAAAAAAGTAAACAGATGTCTTTTTACCGGTGAAGTTACAGAATACAAACAAGCGGTAAAATTGGCCCAGTACTTTAATCAAATTTGTTGTTCTTACCCTTGCCCATATTGGAAGAATGGAAGGATGCAGGCCGTTAAGAACATATTTGCAATAATTTATAAATCCATTTTTAAGTACCTTTATGTCAAATTTATTTAATCTTCCTTTTGAAATCCTGGTCCAGAAATAACGAAACTGTATAGAATTCTTTTTCCTGAAAACACTTTTACGGTTAAAGCCCGCAGTAATAGAAGAACTATGAATCCTGTATTTTACAAGCGCCTCATTTATTTTATAGAATTTATGGTTATCGGTAGCCATCCTGAGCCATAAATCCCAATCTTCAGAACTCTTTTGGAAAGAATTGTACCTGTACTTTTTCAATAAAGCAGTGCGCAGCATCACTGTAGGATTCGCAATACAGTTTTCGTAGGGAAGCATGCGATATATCTCTTCATTGGTATTTGTATGAATGTCTTCAGGCCAGAACCCAGTCTCTTTCCCTTCGGTATCTATCAATGAAACATGAGAAGCCACCACAGAAATACCAAGGTTGCTTTTCAAAATTGCAACTTCTTTTTCAAGCCTTTGGGGTGCGCAGATGTCGTCGCAATCCATCCGTGCAACATATTCCCCCTGAATTTTGTCAACTGCCAAGTTCAAGGCATTTATCACACCTATATTTACAGGATTATTTATAAGTCTGATCCTGCTATCACTAAATGAATTTATTATCTCCGGGCTACTATCCGTAGAGCCGTCATTTATAATTAAAAATTCAAAATCTTTAAAGGTTTGCCCTAAAATACTTTCTATAGATTCCTTCAAGTATCTTTCACCGTTATAAACAGCCATTAAAACGGTAACGATTGGCTTATTTATTTCTTGTTCTCTCAATTATTCTTTATAAACCAAAAGCAACCACAGCCATATTTTTGAGCGTCGGCTAGTTCGGAAGGGGCATTTACAATGAACTCGTTTTTATCTGTTACCAGGGAGAAATCTTTTAAAGCAAATCCGGAGAAGTATTCAATTACATGTGCATGGCTGTATATCCTGTGTGCATTGAACATTATTTTAGGCTGCCCTACCGGAACCACAAAAAGCATGGACCCGCCTGGCTTCACGACTCTTTTTAATTCTTCTATAGCCTTTAAATCTCCTTCTGCGTCCAGTTTGTCTCCATACCTGCCCAATCCAATATGCTCTACCGTGTGCATGCATGATAAAGTCGCTATGCTGTTTGTTTCAAAGGGGAGTGCATTTAAATCTATAAAATCGCATTGGAGGTTATCTAACTGTAAAATCGGCGGCCTGTAATCATAAAATCTTACCGGAATAAAAGCTGACACCATGGTTGAAAAGTGCAACGTAGATGAAATGTCAATATGAAATTCAGGTTTAATTTTAGCTAAAATGCGGGCAGCCCAGGCAGGATGGTAAACATAGTGAGCATCAAAACCCGTATTTTGGGTATTGTCGTTCAGGCAGGGATATTTGTCTTCCCAAAGAACCTGGAATCGTTGCTTTTTGCTTTTTTCATTCAGGCTTTTAAATTCTTCGAATTCCTTTTTAAATCTTTCGTTCGTGAACCTTGAATTATTCGCAGCCCTATGTATAAAAACATCTATCAACCCTAAATGTAACTTCATATTAATAATTATTTATTATTCCAGGTTTGTTTATCAATAAATATAGAGTTAATGTATGTATCGGCATAAACAAAGTAATCGTTCTGTTTCATGAAATCAATTATAGGAAAAATCTTTTCTTCAGTACCGTTTTCAGTATACGTAAGGGTTTCAATACAAAAAACCTGGGGACGGAATTTTTTAAAATCCATCGACTTCAGTATTTCAAGGTCGAAGCCTTCGGCATCCAATGATACCATGTTCGGATATGGCTTAAAATATTTTTCCATTACTTCATTTATGGAAATTAAAGGCACCTGTATAATCTGTTCTATTTTTTTATTTCCGTAAGATACGTAACGTTCCGCATCTTCTTTTGAAAATGTATTTAAGGTTTTTTCCGAAATAATATAAAAATCGGCGCTGTTTTGGTTGGAGGTGCCGATTCCGGCATTCAGGCAAACATCGCGTTTCCTTCCTTCTTTAATGACTTTGAATAGCAGCGGATCTGGTTCAACACACACACCGGTTGCACCGTTTTCGTAAAAAAATGCCGTATTGCTTAAGTAAAACGGATGGTGACAACCTATA
>DATHOL010000276.1:0-4298 GCA_035484895.1 Bacteroidia bacterium
AGAATTTACAAATGGCCCGCTTTCCAATATCTTGGGTTGGATTACCTTAATAGTGATGACTGTAGCAGCGATTGCATTATTTGCAACGATGTAAGCCCGCTTACCCTATTAAATCATAGGTAGTGCGTGAAAAAGAATTTAACCAGGAAGGCCTTGTTAAAGAACTGAGCGTAGTTTTAAGCCTGCCCATTTCTACAGATAATGTACCAATTCGTTGCCATGCTTCTTTTTTATCTTTTATTTCTTCTTCAATTTCTATCTGCAAATCCTTTTCAAGTTTGTCCAGATGCACTTTTAAGGAATTCGCTTCTTCCGAGGTAAAATATTTGGTGTCGGTGCTTGAAAACTCTGTGCAAACAGTATCTATTCTTTCTTCAATCCTTTTTGCGCTTTTTAAAAAGGGCTGGGTAGATAGTTCTTCCCAAACGCAATTTACCCACATATTAATTCCGGCAAGAAGGGCCGCTTCTCCTTTCACGGAAAAAACTTCTGAAACGGCAACGATTCCCGGGCTAATTTTTCCATTAAATGTATATTCACCGTCTTCTCCGGCAGATTCAGGAATTTGAAATTCAAATTGAAATTTCGAATTATACTTGTAGGTAATAAATAAAACGGTTTTCTGGGTAGAGGGTGTTTCAATCTGAAAATCGGATTTTATAAAACCCGGATTTTTTTCAAGTACTTCGCGAATTTGATTGTAGAGTCGATTTCTGATCATTTCAATGCAGGGGGTTAGTTTATTACTGTAGTACCAATTTAAAATTTATAGTTTGAAATTACATATACCGATTAAGGAAAGCGCTATGGCCCTCAAGTTTTCGCAAATACTTACTTAGCTTCCTTTAGTAGGTATATGTAATCTGGGTATTTCTACGCAAACAAAAAACAAAAGATACAATTATCTTTATAACCCTATGGTAATAGGCTTGTTTAGTGCGAAATTAATAAAGCCTGACTTATTTTAGAGTGTCTCTTACACACTTCACGTCGGACGGGCTAATGGTAAATCCATTGTTTCCAAAGGAATGGTAAACGTAGTTTAAAACATTTGCAGCATCGCTGTCACAAAGTACCTGGGGAGTCATTATACCTTGATAGTCGGTTCCATTAACTGTTATTTTATTCATAGAGCCTTTCAAAACCTGTTTTATTGCCCTGAATTTATCAGCAAGTAAGTAATCTGAACCTGCTAATGGAGGATATGTACCCGACATTCCTTTTCCATCTGCCTGATGACAAGTTATACAAGTCTTTTGATAAATGCTTTTTCCGGCAGCATAAGGCGAATTATCCTTAGGCGATTCTGTCGAACTTTGAGTTTGGGTTTGGCTGGAACTATTGTCATCTCCGCCACATGCGATAAATCCTAATACAATAGCAAGTATAAACAATTTATAGCTCATAGTTTATAGTTGATTTTATTATCTGTCGTAATCTACCACTACCACCGGAGTAGTAGGGTGTGCCTGGCAGGTAAGTATGTAACCTTCCTCCACTTCATCATCCGTAAGGGCATAATTCATAGTCATGCTCACTTTGCCTTCCATAACTTTAGCACGACAAGTGGCACATACAGCACCTTTGCAGGAGAACGGGGCATCAACCCCGGCATCCATAGCGGCATCCAGAATAGCATCGCCATCTGTAGCAAGTTGGAATATAGTTTCACGTCCGTCGGCAATAACCGTTACTTCACACATATCCCCGTGTATATCGGCTGCATCTTTCTTTGGTTCCTCAATTGCAGAAGTAAAATATTCAATGTGAATAAATGCCTTATTAACGTTATTGCTTTCCAATACATCTTTCACGTTATCCATCATAGGGCCCGGGCCGCAAATAAAGTATTCTATAACCGGGTTCCGCTCTAAATATTTACTGATAACCTCTTTCACTTTCTCCTTTGTCAACATACCAACCAAATCGGCAGGAAAGTTAGATGTACCGGGCTTTTCAAATATATAATACAATGTGAGTCTTCTCGGATTTTGAGAAACAAGTTCATCCAGTTCTTTTTTAAAGATGGTGGCATTTTCGTCAAAGTTTCCATAAAACAAGGTCAGCTTGCTTTGCGGTTCAGCCAGTAAAGTTGTTTTGATGATAGACATCATAGGAGTGATTCCGCTACCGCCTGCAAAAAGCGCATAATGCTTCCGGTTGGTATTTTTCAGTTCCGTATGGAAATTACCCATTGGGGTCATTACTTCCAGTGTATCACCTTTTTTAAGGTTGTCGTAAATGAAATTAGAGCCAAGTCCGCCTTTTACCCTTTTTACAGCCACCTTTAAAGGTTCCTTCATCATTGGGGAACTGCATAAGGAATAGGAACGCCTCACTTCCTTGCCATTCACCATTAGTTTTAGTGTCAGGTGCTGGCCATGAATATATTGGTAATCATTCAAAAGGTCTGAGGGCACATCAAATGTAACAGACACACAATCGGGTGTCTCATTCTTAATATCTGCTACTGTTAGTTTATGAAATTTAGACAAGGCTTCTGATTATTTAGGGGCACAAAATTAGAATTTTTAGGGAAGTATAAGCAGTGATAAGAGATAAGTGATGAGAGATAAGCAAAAAGAGATGCTGTCGGGCTCATCACTTATCTCTTATAACTTATCTCTGTTTTTACATATATTTGCATGGTTAATAATAGCAAAATACCTTATGCCTGAATTATCGCAACAGGAACTTGAAACAAGATTCCAAAAGAAGATTGACGACAACCTTTATATAGAACCCAAGGACTGGATGCTGGATAAGTATCGCCAGAACCTGCTCCGCCAGATATCACAACATGCCCATTCCGAAGTGGTTGGTATGCTGCCGGAAGCCAATTGGATTACCCGTGCCCCTAACCTGCGCAGAAAAGCAGCCTTATTAGCTAAAATTCAGGATGAAGCGGGCCATGGTTTATATCTTTATTCCGCCGCAGAAACATTGGGTTCCAGCCGGGAAGAAATTTTAAATGCTTTCCTTACCGGGAAAGCTAAGTACTCCAGTATTTTTAATTATCCAACCCTTACCTGGGCTGATATTGGTGCTATCGGCTGGCTAGTGGATGGTGCCGCTATTATCAACCAGGTTATGCTGCAAAGGGCTTCATACGGGCCTTATGCACGTGCCATGATCCGGATATGCCGCGAAGAAAGTTTCCACCAACGCCAGGGGTATGAAATTATGCTAACCCTTTGCCGCGGAACTGCTGAACAAAAAGCAATGGCACAGGATGCACTTAACCGCTGGTGGTGGCCATCTTTAATGATGTTTGGCCCTCATGACAAGGATTCTCCCCACACAGGCGATATGGCAAAATGGCGTGTAAAACGCGAAAGCAATGACGACCTTCGCCAGAAATTTATAGACCGCACCGTTCCACAGGCTGATTTTCTTGGTATTACAATGCCTGATAAAGACTTGAAATGGAATGAAACAACCAAGCACTATGAGTTTGGTGAAATAAACTGGAAAGAATTTAATGATGTAATCAGCGGACATGGCCCATGCAACAGAGAGCGTATGAATGCCCGTGTAAAAGCACACAACAATGGCAAATGGGTGCGTGACGCAGCCACCGCCTATGCAAATAAAAAACGTCAGAAAGCAGCATAACTATGGCAGAACAAGATAACCAATGGCCTCTGTGGGAGGTTTTTATTCAATCGAAATCAGGACAACCATATAAACATGCAGGAAGCGTGCATGCCCCCGATGGCGCAATGGCGTTGGAAAATGCAAGGGATGTGTATACCCGCCGTAATGAAGGCACCAGCATTTGGGTTGTCCCCGCTCAATATATTGTAGCTTCTACCCCGGAAGAAGTAGGCGAATTTTTTGACCCTGCCAATGACAAGGTATACCGCCATCCTACGTTCTACACCTTGCCTGCAGAGGTAAAGTATATATAGGTCGGGGCCTGACCGGTAAATATTTAACGCCTCACTAAAGCTGTAACTTACAACTTTTCATTAATAAACTCCAGTGCCATTTTATTGGCATCGGACGTAGATGGCCCGTCATAATGCGGGTTGCTTGGGTTTGCAAAAGCATGATCGGCATCGTATGATTTAACCGTCAATTTTTTGCCCGCTTTTTTCATATTATCCTGGAAGGTTTTAACCACATCAGGATTGATCCATTTATCTTTATTAGCGAACAAGCCCAGTACCTCACAATGCAATGTTTTTAATTTAGCCATGTCTGTTTCCGGCATGCCGTAATACATTACGCAACCTGCGGCCTGTTTACCCGCAAGTATGGCAGCCTGTAAAGAATAGCCTCCTCCGAAACACCAG
>DATHOL010000277.1:0-5738 GCA_035484895.1 Bacteroidia bacterium
ATTAATACACCCGATGATGAAGATGCACCTTACCTGATGCCTGACAATAAAACCTTATTCTTTTCTTCTAAAGGGCACGGAGGTTTGGGAGGCTATGATATTTTTGTTTCTCATTTGGATACGAATGGTAATTGGTCAACTCCGCAAAACCTCGGCGCACCAATCAACTCACCTGCCGATGATATTTATTTTATCTACAAGAGTGATGAAGAGAAAGGGTATTTCTCATCTTCCCGCATAAGCGGAATGGGCGATATGGATATTTATTCCTTTGCTTTTACCTGCGATGATATTGATAATGCCATTTTAAAGGGTAAGATTATTGCTGACTCTAAAGATGGAAAAATACCTTCCGTTAATATTAAGTTGACAGACTTATCATCCAGGAGAAAGTCTGTGCCTGTATCTATCGTTGTGAGTGAGAATGGTTCGTATACGGGTAAACTAAAACCTAAACACAACTATCATTTAGATATTTCGGGTAGAGGGTATTTACCTTATTCCATAAATTTTTCCACTCCGCATCAGTGCAATGCCTACAATCTTTACCAAACTATAAGCCTTTCCAAATTTAGTGATTCCACTTCGTCACATGCAGGCCAGAATTTGCTTGTGAAGAATGCATTCTATCGTTCAACTGCAAAGGCAGGTTACAAAAATGCCAAAAATGATATTGATTTAGGCCCTCTGATTGCTTCCAATAATGATACAGGAACTATTTATGAAACGGATACCAACTTCATGATTGCTTACACGCCTGAGCAAAAAGATAGTCTGATCCCTAATTTATTGCTTGCCGGAGCAAATCCAAATGGAAAAACAAGCAATTCACTTCAACAACCTTCTTCCGGTAATGTAGTATATTTCCGATTCAAAAAGTATAAAATAGATGCCGAATATTATCCTGTTTTGAATACAGTAGTAGCTTATTTGAAAGCTAATAAAGAGATGAGGGTAAACGTAAATGGGTACACTGACAATAAGGGTAAAATATTATTTAACAAAAGATTATCATTACTACGTGCCAATGCTGTTGCCAAATACATCAACCGAAAGGGAATCAGGCATTCACGTATAATATATATGGGTTATGGAGCTGCTAAATTTATAGCTCCGAATGATGGTGAGCACGATCATTTGAACCGCCGTGTGGAAATAGAATTTATAAAATAGCGTATATTTGCCGCCATTCACTATGGCAAAAACTACTATAAAAAGACTTGGTTCCTTATTCTTTCTCGGGATATTCCTGTGGTTTTATGCTGTAAAAGATTTGCATGATATTTACCATGCCGATGATGAGCATTGCCATGTTCAAAATGCCAAGCACTTTCATAACCAGGAGCACCATTGCCCTATTTGCGAGTTTGAATTCCCGGGTTTCGATAACCAAACTCCGAAGATAGAAGTTACCGCTCATAATTTCTTTGTAAAAGTTCAAAACATATATACGGTTCAGGTTGTGTCCTGCAGACGGGTCTCTTTATATCCTTCCCGTGCGCCGCCTGCGGTAGCATAAGGAAAAAATATTTCCTTAATTCGTTTTCCATTTCCCTTGTATTTCTACAAGGGTTTTCAAATTAGTATTTACTGTACATATATCAATATTATGAAAAACATAGTTATATTATTCATTGTGCTTTTATGCACACTGTGCATAAAAGCACAAACCCTGTCCGGTAGGGTGACAGATTCAATTACCAAAGAATCTATTCCCGGAGTAGTTATTTATTTGCCTGAACTTAAAGTTGGGGCGCAAACAGATACAGGTGGTTACTATAGGCTGACCAATTTACCTAAACGCAATGTTTTGGTGCAGGTTACTGTAGTTGGCTATTCAGCCATAACCGAAAATGTTAATCTGTCGAATACAACGCATAAGGATTTTAAATTAAGCCAATCTGCTACATTGGGCAATGAGGTTGTGGTTACAGGCGTTTCGCAAGCCACTGAACTGAAGAAAAGCCCCATTTCAATTGTTGCGATTGATCATATGTATATCCAACAAAACCTTTATTCCAATGCTATTGACGCCATAGTAAAAATTCCCGGAATTAATGCATTAACAACAGGCCCGAATGTTTCAAAACCCTTCATCCGCGGACTGGGTTACAACCGTGTACTTACACTATATGACGGACAACGGCAGGAAGGCCAGCAATGGGGCGATGAACATGGTATTGAAATTGATCAGTACAACATTGACCGGATGGAAGTGATAAAAGGCCCTGCAAGCCTTATGTATGGCTCTGATGCAGTAGCAGGCGTGGTTAGTATTATACCTACACCGGCTGCTCCTGAAGGAAAAATAATCGGGAATGTCCTGAATGAATACCAAAGCAATAATGGCGAAATTGGAAATTCCGTAATGTTGCAAGGAAATAAAAACGGATTTGAATGGATGGGCCGCGTATCGCACAAAATGGCAAAGGACTACCAAAACGCCATCGACGGATATAATTACGCTACCGCTTTTGAGGAGACGGATGCAAGTGCTACTGTCGGTCTTAACAAAAGCTGGGGCTATTCACATCTGAGTTTTGGTCTTTTTGATGATTTGCAGGAAATACCTGATGGCAGCAGGGATCCGGCCACAGGAAAATTTACCGAACAGGTTACCGAAGCTGACACTACCCCGCGTCCTGTTGTTCCGGAAAGCGAACTAAACACCTATAAGATATCTGCACTTCATCAATACGTGCAACTTTACAGATTATATACAAACAACCAGTTTTTACTGACTAATGGAGGGAAAATTGATGTGAGCCTGGGTTGGGAAGGAAGCACCAGAAGAGAGTTCAGCCATCCTACTTCTCCGGATATTGCAGGGTTATATCTTATTCTTAATTCATACACGTACGACTTCAAGTATTATTTCCCTGATAGCAAAGGATGGAAGCCGGTAATAGGAATAAATGGTATGTACCAAACTAACAATGCTGATAATGGTACCGAGGCGGTAATACCCAGCTATAAGTTATTGGATGTTGGTGGATTTGGTGTTATTACCAAGACCTATAAAAAGTTGGAGCTTGCTGCAGGAGCACGATACGATATCCGTTCATTTAATAACAGTGCTATGTATTTTGGGGCTAATCCTTCTACCGGATACGGGATGGTGTTAAATGGAAGCGACACCGCAGGTGCGTATAATCCCTTCAAAAACTTCAAAACCACCTTTTCGGGGGTAACCGGAAGTCTGGGTGGAAGCTATAGTGTAAGCGATAAATTTATAATAAAAGCAAATATTGCACGTGGCTATCGTGCGCCTAATATTGCTGAAATATCGGCTAATGGCGTTCACCCGGGCACCAATTTTTACCAGATCGGAAACCCCGATATAAAGCCTGAATTCAGTTTGCAGGAAGATTTGGGATTTTCCTATACTTCCAAAATTGTTGAAGTGAGCCTGGACTTCTTTAACGATAATATTTCCAATTACATTTACGATGAACAGTTATTGAGTAAGGTAAAAGGCGACTCTGTTATTGTTCCGGGAAATACCACTTTCAAGTTTGTCTCCTCTCAGGCCGATTTATATGGTGGCGAATTAAGTGTGGATATTCATATTACCAAATGGCTGCATTTTGAAAACGGGTTATCCACTGTTACCGCATTAAACCTGGGCGACGGGAAACAACCGGTTACCGACAGCACCAAGTATCTGCCCTTCATTCCGCCTTTTCATGTTACATCAGATTTGAGGGCAACCTTTGGAAAAAGTGTGGGTGCATTCAGTCATATATTTGCCAAAATTGAAGCTGTTTATTATGCTGCGCAGAATGAGATATTCAGCGCCTATGGAACAGAAACACCAACTCCCGGATATACGCTTTTCAATGCCGGATTAGGAACAGACATCACGACTAAAAGGGGAAAAACAATTTGCACGTTTTCACTAATGGGTAATAATCTCACTGATTTAAACTACCAGGACCACCTGAGCCGCTTGAAATATTTCGGATATAATTATGTAACGGGTAAAACCGGCATGTTCAACATGGGCAGGAACTTCGGTATTAAACTGGTTATTCCGTTAGATTTGACATAATAGAAAGGGGGAGTAAGAAAATCTTATTCCCCTATTTTTATCATCTTGCTTTGTCCGGTAAAAATACCTTTATCGGATATTATCCGGATCAAGTAAATGCCATTCGGCAGGTCGGAAATATTAAGTTGCTCTGAGATAGTATTCCTTACAATATAGCTTTTCACAGCAGCACCAAGTTCATTATAAACTGTAATAATGGACGGCGAATTTATTCCGTCAATCATAAATTTTCCGGAATTTGGATTAGGATAAATTAATGGAGATGGCTCAAGCATTGATTTCTCCTGACCTGTAACAACACAATTCGGAATCCGGGTAAGCACTCCGCCCAATGAAGTAAAGTCAGCAGAAAATGCCTGGTAATATATGTTTGCAATAGTATCGCTATGTACAATTACAGTATTCTCATCATTCTGAACATCCGCTGAAGTACTCCAGTTATGCGATCCTGTGAGAACTTGCGGGTCTGAACAAAAATTGGAAGCGTCTACTATCAAGTATTTATTATGATATATCGTATTGTTATCAGCATATACTTTAAGGTTGTTGCCTAATGTGGAATTAAGAATAGGGTATGCCGAAAAAGAGGTGCTGTACTGGTCAATTATTCCGGCGGAATAAACACCGGAAGTAAATTTATTGGCAATAGCGTTGGCATCGGAAGTTTCCGTAAAAGTATAAACTCCAAAATAAAGGTCGGTATTTGCCGAAGCGATGCTTTGCAAAATATGACTGTTGGTGCTATCAGACGGGCTGAAGTATAGTTCTACAAGTACGCCGCCCACATTGAATAAATGTGGTCCGAGGTCTGTTTTAAAGGGGCCGAATTTGGAAGTAAGCGTATCAGGCAATGATGTACTATCGCCCCACATCTGGTTAAATTCAGCCGTATAGGCAAGCGCCAGTTTCTGATTTTGAAAGATGATAATATTATTGTAATCAGAATCCATTTGTTCACTGCTCCAGTCTGCAGAGCCTGTCCAAACAATAGGAACAAGGGAGTCAGAGGCATGGGCGTCAATCACTACAAATTTATCGTGCATGATATTGTATGGCCCTCCTGTTGGGCTGGCTAATGTTGCAATATTAGTATCAAGCAACCGCAACCCTCTGTTAGAAGAACTGCCATTATATATCCATCGTATTTTTACACCTCGGCTATATGCTGCATTTATAGCGGTTGCAATGGCGCTGAGTTTATCAGCAGCATAAGCGGTATAATCATATTGGGTAATATCAATGGAATAGTTGGCCCGGCTGATGTAGGCCACCAATGTATCCGTGAGCGTTCCATCCAGGAAAACCGCATTTACGCCAACAGAAACGCTTGTATCTACTTTATGATTAAAGTAAACCCGGATATTTGATATGGCTCCGCCTTTAATTTGGGGAAGGGCGGTATCTCTTGTCAGCAGGAAATCATCGAATGCCAAATTACCAACTGATTTTGTAAAAGTAAATTGCAATTGTACAGCCGTGTCAGGAACATGGAAATTCATATTGGTTCCGCTATTGGATATAGGTATAATTTTTGCGAGAGTATCCCACCGAAAGCTATTAACAGTGTATAGGATGGTAAGAAAACTCAGGGCGTCCACCGATGCTCCTTTCATCCAAAACTGCAAACTGTCGGCATGTGAGAAAATGGGTGTAATTATGCGGGCGCCACTTACACCAAATTTATAAG
>DATHOL010000278.1:0-10985 GCA_035484895.1 Bacteroidia bacterium
ATCACAATCAAACCCATAAAAACAATATAAGATGCAACGGTAAATGATGTTACAGGATGCTTTTGCTCGATAAAAGAATGCTTAATACTTTTTCTGCCTACTAAAGAATATAAAATATAGGTTAGGGCAATGAGCCCAAACCAAAGCAGAATCATATACCAATAATCTTTAATAACCGTAGGCATTACATCTGTTGTATCATCACCACCGCCAAGGCCGAGGAATTTAAAAATATCGCCGGTGGAGCGTTTATACACAAATGGGAAAAATACAGTATCGCCGATTTGAAAAAAGAAAGCAACGCTATTAGTAAGCAGATATACCATTTTAAGTACTATCCGGCGATAAAAACTCTGCTCATTTCCCCACGGCATAAGGCTCATGGAGATAAAGATTACATTGGTAATTAAAATAGCCGAAACATCAAACCTCAGGCCTGCCAAAAGGTAGTAGCAGAGTTTGGAAAAAGGCAACCCTGAAAAATAAGTAGCATTATAAATACGGAAAATAATCCGGCATAACTCATACGGGATAAGCAGTACCGTTAATCTCAAAACGAGAAGCCGAACGTGAAAGGGGATATTCTTCGTCATCGCAGACCAGCTTGCCATGAAACTATAAATTATTTCATATCGCTGATAACACGTGTTGCCTCAAATAGCTCCGGATCCTTGGTTAATCTTGTCAACCATACATTCTCCGACTTTGCTTCGTTGGTATCGGCACGCATTTTTTCTTTTTCAGGAGTGGTTGGAGAAATATACACCTGCACATTACCGGAAACCATATACTTCGGGCTAAACCCATCAGGTTTATTGGCAAGAGGCAAATCTGTAGTATCCTTTTTAAAACCCTTCACGCCACTTACCGGAAGTACGTGTTCAAAATACAGGGGCTTGGTAATCACATCAAAATGCTTATTGATTTCAGAACGTATCTTCTCTGCTTTTCTAAACTCATCCAAATTTAAAGAATATAGTGTGCTATCCCTTTCCTGTTTGAAATTCTTGGCTTCATCTCTAATCAGGTTGAAGATGGAATCATTACCTGTGCGCTTCACACTTTCATCCGACAAATATTTTACATCCGGCGCATGGTTCCATTCTTTATAATTCGCAGGAGTTATTTTATCCCAGCTAAGCGGATAGTCTGCATCTTTTTCCTTCTCATACAAGTATTGATAAGGATCAGGCATTACAACATCCGGTACAACACCATCTTTTTGGGTTGTGCCTCCGTTAATCCGATAAAACTTGCTGATGGTAATTTTAACCTGCCCGAGTGGCCTGAGGTTACTGAAAGCCGGAGAAATTTTATCATCCAGCGGGAATACCTGTTGAACCGTTCCCTTGCCATACGTTTGAGAACCCATAATTACACCGCGCTTATAATCTTGCATAGCGGCAGCAAATATTTCAGAAGCTGATGCGCTTGCTCCATTTACCATAACTACCAGGGGGCCTTTATAAAGTGCCGCCGTATCACGGCTCGACATGGTTTGGGTTTCCATAGCACGGCTCTTAATCTGTACTATCGGCCCGCGTGGAACAAATATGCCTGCCATTCTTACAACATCCTGCAAAGAACCTCCGCCATTGTCACGCAAGTCAATAATAATGCCTTTTACATTATCCGCCTGCAATTCTTTTACAAGCGCTCTTACATCATCTGAGCATCTTCTCCCTCCATTACCGGAGAAATCCGTGTAAAATTCCGGCAGACGGATATAGCCCATCTTCTCTCCGTTATTATCAATAACGGCAGCATGTGCATAGGTATCTTCCAAATGAATAACATCCCGGATTAGAGAAACCACTTTGGTAGTAGTGCCCGATTTTACAGTAAGCCTTACTTCCGTGCCTTTTTTACCGCGTATCAACTGAACAGCTTTACTCAGCGACATACCTTCAATATCCACAGGCTCTGCTTTGCCCTGCCCTACTTTCAAAAAGACATCGCCTTCTTTCAGTTCGCCACTTTTCCATGCAGGGCTTCCGGGTATTACCTTCTCAATGGTAATGCTTCCGCTTTTATCCGCAAGTTGCGCTCCAATACCTTCCAATTGCCCACTCATGGAGATTTCAAAATTCTTGCCTTCTGCAGGTGCAAAGTATTCTGTATGCGGGTCAAAACAGTTGGAGATTACATCAAAAAACTCATTCACTTTATCGGTATCATTAATATCCCTGATATCGTGGAAATAGTTTTCGTATGTTTTTAATTCCTTGGAGCGGGCTTCTTTTTCCAGTTCGGCAAAGGTTTTAATTTTAAAGGAAGTATCTTTTTTTTCTTTTCCTGAAGCCTTTATATTAATAGCTTTAACCAATGCATCGCGTTTATTATTATCAAATGAATAGATGGAATTACCTTCAAATGCGGGTACATCAATGGTGCTGTCTATCTTTTTAATTCCTTTCTCCTGTGCATTTATCAAGTCCACAAGCTTGGCAAGGGTTTCATACTTTATTATTTTCCTCCAACGGTCATGCAGATCATCTAAATTTTTTGGGAATGGAGCTTTATCAGGGTCTGTTTGAATTTCTTCCTTTACAGAATAATCAAATGGTTTGGAAAGAATCTCTTTTGCATACATGGAGTCTTCGCCCAAACGCTTGTCGAATGTATGATTTACCAAGTCGAAGAATTCAAAGGTGCCTTGCGCAATGGCGCTGTCGAGCTTAAATTCGTATGGTTTAAACTTAGCAATATCTTCCTGGGTAAAATAAAGTTTATCCCTGTTTAAGCGTTTAAGGTAAAGCGTATAAATGCGCTTGGAAAGTGAATCGTCAACAGCAACGGGCTTAAAGTGTTCCGCTTCAATGCCTGAAACCATAAGTTGCAGGATAGCCCTGCGCTTCTCCGACGGAGCGCCGGGATGGAGAACAGCACAAAATAAGAGTCCGGAGGTCAATAATAATAATACTATAAATGCAATCCGCGTCTTTTTCATTTTTATATACAATCGGTTAATAGATTTCAAAGATACTCCTTTTACAGAAGTTTTAAGGGACGTTAATTTCATAAAATTTGTTAAAGAATGGAACGCGGATGACGCAGATTGCTTAAGATATTTTATGATTTTCAATCCGATAAATCATAAACAATCTGCGTCATCCGCATTCCATTGTATTTATCCAAGGACTATATTCACTATTTTGTTAGGTACTACTATCACTTTTTTAATGTTCTGGTCTTTTATCCATTTCTGAGCATCTTCCGAAGCCAACACTTGCTTTTCTATCTCTTCCTTACTAATATTCAAAGGCAGTTCCAGCATGAAGCGGGTTTTGCCATTGAACGAAACAGGATAAGAAAATGTATTTTCGACCAGGTACTTTTCCTCAAACTTGGGGTATGAAGCTTTTATCACAGACGAAGTATGACCCAATTTACTCCATAGCACCTCGCAAATAAACGGGGCAAAGGGTGAAAGGCAGATTACCAATGGCTCCAGAATAGCACGTTTATTGCATTTCAGTTCCTGCAATTCATTCAGGCAAATCATAAAAGCGCTTACAGAGGTATTGAACGAAAGGCGTTCCATATCTTCCTCAATTTTTTTGATGGTTTTATGTAGGATTTTTAATTCGATTGGGGTTGGCGTGGCCGTTGGGGTTGACCCATGTGTCAACCCTGTATCTATTGGGGTTGCGGTTGTTGGAGGGTCGACACGTGGGTCGACCCCTACGAATGCATCATTTTCATCAAAAAATAATTTCCAAAATTTCCGCAAAAAATTATACACCCCGCTAATACCCTGTGTGCTCCAGGGTTTGCTCATTTCCAATGGCCCCAAAAACATTTCATACATGCGCATGGTGTCGGTACCGTATTGGGCAATAACATCATCGGGAGTAACTACGTTATATTTTGATTTGGACATTTTTTCGACTTCGCGGACGCAAATATATTTTGAGTTTTGAGGAAAGAAAATGGGAACCTGATTGGTTGGAGATAACTTCTCTTTAGCAAACCAATCTTCACTATACATATCTATATTTAATTCATCTTTATCGGAGACCATAGATACAGGTATGTGAATGTTCGTATATGCATAGCTTCTTAATTGGATATTCTCTTCGTGAATTTTGTTCGTGAATTTTGGATTTAATTTTAGGAAGGAAGAATGGAAGAGTTTAATAATTTCATTACTTACTATCTCGTTATTCGGTAAAGAATCCACAACTTCCTTAGAAATGTATACCGCAGGAATTTTTGCCCCTGTCATGTCAATATTCTTAAGTTGATACCAAACAAAGTTTACACGGATAATAAATGCTGACACCCCCTGTATCATCCCCTGATTCACCAGCTTTTTAGCTGGTTCTTCAAAAGGTACTAATCCATAATCAAACAAGAATTTTGTCCAGAAGCGGAAGTAGAGCAAATGGCCAGTGGCGTGTTCTGCACCACCTATGTAGAGGTCGATATTTTGCCAGTAGCTTATAGCATCTTTAGAGGCAAATTCATTGGCATTATTCGGGTCCATATAACGCAAATAATACCATGAACTACCCGCCCAACCCGGCATGGTGGTATATTCGTAATGATATTCTTTGCCGTCCTTGTCTTTGTATTTCCAATCGGTCGCTCTTGCTAATGGCGGGTCTCCCGTTTCTGTCGGTTGAAATTTATCGATTGGTGGCAATATTAAAGGCAATTCACTTTCTTCCAATGCAACAGGGATTTCACTGACCACTGACGACTGACGACTGACCACTGTTTTATAATAAATCGGTATTGGCTCTCCCCAATAGCGTTGGCGGCCAAAAGCGGCATCCCGCAAACGGAAATTTACTTTGCCTTTTCCCAATCCTCTGTTTTCTATTTCTTCAATTACTACCCTGATGGCCTCTTTTACTTCCAATCCGTTTAAGAAATCGGAATTGATGCACTTGCCCGTTTTGCCATCATAGCTTTCCTTCAAAATATCCCAGCCTTCAGGCGCTTCAATTACAATAGGAATATCCAACCCGAAATGCTTGGCAAAAGCATGGTCGCGGGAATCATGGGCAGGCACGCCCATAACAGCTCCTGTACCGTAACCCGCCAATACATAATCACCAACCCAAATGGGTATTTCTTTTCCTGTAAAAGGATGAATGGCATAGGCTCCGGTAAATTCTCCACTTACTTTTTTTACTTCTGCCTGGCGTTCCCGTTCAGTTTTATTTTTTGCCAGGTTCACATATTCCTCCACTTTCGCTTTATGCGAGTCGGGCGTGATTTTACCTACCAATTCATTCTCCGGTGCAAGGGTTATGAAACTTACCCCAAAAACTGTATCGGGTCTTGTTGTAAATACCGTGACTTTATACCTTCCACTTTCTATTTTAAACTCCAGTGAACATCCTTCCGAGCGGCCAATCCAGTTGCGTTGGGCTTCTTTCATACTCTCACTCCATTCGATAGTATCAAGTCCGTTCAATAACCTTTCAGCATAAGCAGTTATTCTTAAACTCCATTGAGGCATCAGTTTGCGCTCCACAGGATAACCACCCCGTTCCGATACTCCATCTTTCACTTCATCATTTGCCAACACAGTACCTAATGCAGGACACCAATTTACCCAAGCCTCACTCAGATATGCCAGACGGTAATTAAAAAGAATATCCGATTTCTCCTTTTCGGAATACCCTTTCCACTCTTCGGCAGAGAAATTTAATTCCTCTCCGCAAGCGGCATGAATATCCTTTGTGCCTGATTTTTCAAATTGAGCAATCAGGTCTTCTATAGGTTCCGCTTTCTTTGTTTTGTTGTTGTACCAGGATTTAAAAAGCTTCAGGAAAATCCATTGGGTCCATTTATAAAATGCAGGGTCAGATGTTTTGTATTCGCGGCTCCAGTCGTAGGACAAGCCCAGCATGTTCATCTGACTTTTGTAGCGGTCAATATTGTTTTTGGTAGTAATGGCGGGGTGCTGGCCCGTTTGTATCGCATATTGCTCAGCCGGCAAACCAAAGGCATCCCAACCCATGGGGTGTAACACATTAAACCCCTTCAACCGCTTGAACCGGGAAAAAATATCAGAGGCAATATATCCTAACGGATGCCCCACATGCAGCCCTGCACCTGATGGATAAGGGAACATATCGAGCACATAGTACTTGGGCAATGATGTATCATTACTTACCTTGTAAATATCCTCTTTTGCCCATTTTTCACGGGCACTGTTCTCTATATCGCTGAAATTATAATCCATAATAGGCCTGCGAAATTAAAAAAAACTGTTGGAACGCAGATGATGCAGATTGTTTATGATTAAATAAGATTTTGATGGTTCAGATATTATATATTATCTGCATTCATCATAAACAATCTGCATCATCCGCGTTCCATTGCATTTGAAGTCTAAATCTTTTTGTAATTTCGTCCCGAGTTTATTATCATGGCTAAATCAATCGCACATAAGTTCCGTTCCACATCGCTGATAACAATTGTCAGCATTTCATTAGTATTGTTCATTCTCGGCTTATTGTCACTTCTTATAATAGATGCGCAAAAAATTACCCGCGATGTAAAAGAAACAGCCGATGTAGAGGTATTCCTATATAGCGGTTCAAAAGATGCGGATGTTGCAAAGTTGCAAAAAATGCTCGATGCTTCCGATTTTGTAAAATCCACAGCATACATTTCTAAAGATTCTGCAGCCAAGCAATTGCAATCAGTAGATAAAGAAGATTTTATTGGGTTGCTTGGATACAATCCACTACCTGCGTCTATTAATATTCACGTTAAAGCGGAATATGCAAACTCAGACAGCCTGGCTGCTATTGAACATCGCTTATCGCATTATCCACAGGTGAAAGAGGTGGTTTACCAGAAATCGCTGATAAAAATGATGAACGAAAACTTGAAAAAAATCACTTTTATCATGCTTGGGTTTAGCGCGCTGCTTTTATTGGTTTCGCTTACACTCATCAATAATACTATAAGATTAACGGTTTACTCCAAACGGTTTTTAATTAAAACCATGCAATTGGTGGGAGCCACGCAGCCCTTTATCCGTCGGCCTTTTATGTGGAAGGGGGTACGTAATGGAGTAGTCGCATCTGTTGTTGCATTGCTTATGATATTCGGGGTGATACGCATGGCACAATCGCAACTGCCCGACCTCACCGAAATGAATGATGTGGATACTTATTTCACCCTTGCCGGAACCGTACTATTACTGGGAATTGCGCTTTCCTGGCTTAGCACATACTTTGCTTTGCGCCGCTACCTGCGTTTAAGGGCGGATGATTTGTACTTCTAGTTGGAGCCTATAATACAGCCCAACTATTTCCCGTAACCTTTTTCTTTCGTATACGTTTCATATTAATCAACCAAACCCAATTAACACAAGCGGGTTGAAAACTTTACAACATATAGACTAGCCCTACATAGCCGAATCTTAATTTTGTTAACTTAAATAAGGGCTATTGGGTATGTTGAAACGGACTCTGCTATTTTTTTCCTTTGGATTTTATTCTTTTGTTGCATTTGGCCAGCAAACTTTAATTTATGCAGACCCACAAGCTACATATGACAAAGCTTCTATGCTTTTCGATGAGCATAAATACTCTGAAGCAGCCCATCTTTTCAAACAGGTTTCCGAATCTATAAAGCAAGAGCAGTCAACCATGAAGGTGCACGCAGATTACTATGCTGCCGTTTGTTCCATGTATTTAGACCATGAAGATGCCGAGGAGCAAATGACCGGATTCATAAATAAGCACCCACAAAGTCCTGAAGTGCATAGGATAGATTTCTTATTGGGCAACTATGAATATGGAAAACGCAGGTATAAGCAAGCATTGGCATGGTATAACAAAACGGAACTGGATTACCTGGAACCAACTGAACTGAATGAATTTTATTACAAAAAGGGATATAGCTGTTTCGAACGCAACCAAATGGATTCTGCACGCAAATGTTTTGCGGAGGTTAAAGATTCCACCTCCTCCTACTATCCCAGTGCAACGTATTATTACGGATATATTTCATACACGCATAAAAACTATCAGACCGCCGTAAATAGCTTTATGAAATTAAACAGGGACCCTAATTTTGGCAAAGCAGTTCCTTATTACATTGCCGAATGTTATTACCTGGAAGGCAATTACGCCAAAGCAGCTCAGTATTGTGTGCCATTAATTGATTCTGTTCCGAATACAAATGCACTTTTAAATTCAGATGAGATTAAAAAAATAACCGCTGAATCTTATTACCGCCTCCATGATTATAAAGACGCCATTCCATACTTTATGAAGTATGCTAAAGCCGGCTCTCTGGAGCCAACTGAGGCTTATGAGTTTGCTTACTGTTATTTTACAACCGGCGATTATAACAATGCCATTCCATACTTTCAAAATGCTGCAGCCGGAGCCGATACACTCACGCAGGATGCCCTTTATCACATCGGAGAATGTTATTTAAATACCGGTCAGAAAGCCTATGCAGCAAATGCATTTCACGATGCATATAAATTGGATTATGACCAAAGCCTGAAAGAAAACGCGCTGTTTAATTTCGCCAAAATATCTTACGAAACCTGTAGCGACCCTTTTGATGCTGCCATTACTTCATTAACGCAATTTTTAAATGCGTATCCCCATTCTTCTCACCGCGATGAGGCATACCAGTATCTGATTAATATTTATTCTACCACGAAAAACTATGAAGCAGCGCTTACTACACTGGCTGAAATAAAGAAGTGGGATTCACACTTGCAGGCTATTTACCAGCGCCTGTGCTATTACAAAGGTGTCGATTTATTTAACAACCTCCAGTTTGAACAGGCGGTGGGATATTTTGAAAAATCGCTCACTTTTAATTTTGACGATAAACTTCACTTGCTTGCCTATTACTGGAAAGCCGAATCTTTTTACCGTGAGAAAAAATATAATGATGCTATTGCAACTTATAATGAATATTTGAGTCAGGCAGGCGCATTCGCTACACCGGAATATAACTTATGCCAATACGGCGCCGGCTATTCTTTCTTCCAGATGAAAGATTATGATAATGCGGAAAACTGGTTCAGAAAATATGTAAGCATCGAAACAAAAGATAAAGTTCGTTTGTCAGATGCGTATAATCGTATCGGTGATTGCTATTTTGTAAAAGAGGATTATGCATCAGCCATTCCATTTTACCAAAAAAGCATGGATTTGGGCGGCCATGATGCTGATTACGCATGTTACCAAATGGCGCAAGGGCTTGGTGTTTTACACAGGTTTAGTGATAAGGTGCAAACACTAACTAAATTTTTAGGAAGTTATCCAAAGAGTAGTTATTACTCTTCTGCAATGATGGAACTGGCAGATGCATATTTGTCGAATAACCAACCCAAAGAAGCTGCTGCAGCTTATCAGCGGGTTATTGATCAATATCCTAACAGCCCAAACACAAACCAGTGTTTGCTGCAAATGGGACAGATATATTACAACCAGGGTGAAAATGATTTAGCGTTGAAAGCATGGCAGCAAGTAGCTGAGAAGAATAAAAATTCCAATGAAGGAAGTGAAGCGCTTGCGCATATAAAAATGCTTTATGTCTCCGAAGGACAAGTTGGAAATATGCAGGATTATTTCTCAAAGCTTGGCGTTACCATTGGCCATTCAGCGCTTGATTCGGTAACATTCTCCGTCGTAAAAAAAGATTATCTGAATGAAGATTTCACAAAATTATTGCCGGATGCAAATGGGTATCTTCAAAAATTCCCAAGTGGAATATTTTCTGCTGAAACTCATTTTTACCGGGCTGAATGTTATTATAAACTAAAGAATAATGATAGCGCGATTGTTGATTATCGCTACGTGCTTAAAATGCCTAAAACATATTACACACTAACCAGTTTGCTGCATGCATCGCAAATAGATTACTCCAAACAAAATTATGCTGAAGCGCTCGATTATTTCAATGAGTTAGGAGGAATGTACCAGGATGAAACCCAAATGATTTTAGCCCGGACCGGCAAAATGCGCTGCGATAATTTTTTGAATAAATACGATGCCTTAATTGGTGCAGCAGATACCGTTATTGCAACCACTCAGATTAATGCAGAAGTTCGTGCTGAAGCCTATTTCCTGAAAGCAAAAGCATTTGCACAAAAACAACAATATGACTCTGCGCTGGTTTGCTATACACAAGTTACTAAAATGACGAAAAGTGAAATGCAAGGAGAATCAAAATATAATATTGCGAACATTCAATATATAAAAGGCGATTTTCTGAATTCTGAAAAAACAGTATTTGACCTGGTCAACCAGGAACCATCTTATCCGCAATGGATGGCCAAAGCATTGGTAGTACTGGCTGATGATTATGTTTCAGTAAATGATAATTTCCAGGCTAAACATACCCTTAATACTGTGATTGAAAATGCAACCGATACAGCCGTGGTGAATATTGCAAAACACAAATTGAATATTATTACTGAAAGCGAACAAAAAGCGATGCAGAAACCTCTTATTCATGATAGCGTATTGACAATAAAATCTGATACTACAGGTATAAAACCGGAGAACAAATGATAAGGCTGAATAACAATATATATGTTGGTCTCACAGCTATTATAGCTATGCTTAACTGTTCGGGTTTAATCGGGCAGCAAAAGGAATTTGATACCATACAGGTAAATGTAATTACCCGCTTCAAGCCCACTATCCACGATGCGGTTAAGCTAAATAATACACCTTCTGCCGCTGATTCAGTATGCCTTTCCAGGAATGTAAAATATGATTTTGTAACCACACAATATCAAACAAATTATACACCACCCCTGATTCCTGCCATGCAAATAAAAGGGGAGCCCCAAGAGAAACTTTACCACTCTTTATTAAATGCAGGTATAGGAAATTATAATACCCTTTACGCGGAATACTTTTTCAATAGCATCCGCTCGCACGATGTGGATTATGGCATTCACTTGAATCATCTTTCTTCGACATATACAACTAACAATGTAAATAGTGATTATGCTTTTAACAATATTGACGGAT
>DATHOL010000279.1:0-5247 GCA_035484895.1 Bacteroidia bacterium
CACTTCACAAGTACCTTTCCAGGCAATGCCTTGCTTTTTAATTTCCTCGATCAGCATATTTCCCAATAGCATGGCAGGATCCGGCAAACTGCCTTTTACCGTATAAGGCTTACCCATGGGAACACTACCTTCTGCAAACACCTCAGAAGCATACGGCGAGGAATAAATAACGGATTTGTCGCCGGAAGAAGCTGTACCTGTAACAATATGATTATTGAAGGTCCAGGAGGAATCCCAGGGCTCAAGGGAAAGGATTTCCGTTGGATCACCTACATTTATTCCGGGCTTTAAGGTCAAGAAGTATTGGTTATCATTCAAATTGATTCCATAAGATCCTGCCCCATAGTAATTACCAATATCTCCCCAGGTATAATCTGTAGGTATAGAATTGTATTCGAATACCAGTGGATCAAGAATTAATTTTCCCGAAAATGAGGTAATACCCATTTCTTTTAGTTTTGTAACCCAGATACGAATCATTTCAGCATAACCGGAATTCCCAGGTGTCTGAAGTCCGGAACCCAAGGTAGGATCACCGGAACCTGTAATTTTGAGTGTTCCGTTAAAGACTCCATTTATAACCTCACCTGTATAGAGCAGAGGTGTTTTAAAGGTGTAATCAGGACCAAGCAACAAAAGAGCCTCAGAAGTGGTAAACAGTTTGAGATTAGAAGCAGGCGTAAACGATTTATTTCCGTTCCATTCATATAACACAGCACCGGATACCGCATTCCTTACAGAAATACCGAACTGGGCTTTTGCAAGCAAAGGATCATTAATAATAGGTAACAACTTAGAATGAATACCTGACTGAGCAGATAAGGGCTGAAACAGCAATAATAAAAGTTGTACGGCAAGAAACGGTTTCAAAACGCATGTTGACTGAAAGTAATTCGATCTCATGATGGCTTCCGGAAAATTCAGATCACGTATGCTTTTGTAAGGTTTCGATAAACAGTTTCATATACTGAGGTAAATCCGGTGGTCTTTGTGCTGAAACGATGTTTCGGTCTACAATAGCAGGAACATCTACCCATACACAACCGGCATTTTCCATATCATCTTTTATACCTGGTGTACTGGTAACAGTATACCCCTTCAGTATCTTAGCAGAAATCAGAACCCACCCTGCATGGCAAATCTGTCCGATTACTTTCTTTTCAGTATGCATTTCCTGAACAATCTGAATAACCTTTTCAAATCTTCTGATCTTGTCCGGTGCCCAACCTCCTGGAACAAGTAAAGCATCAAATTCCGAAGATTGAACGTCACTGTATGCTACGTCACTTCTGGCCGGAACACCATATTTACCGATATACGAAATACCTGCTTCCTCGCCTGCCAGAACAACATGAAACCCTTCTTCTCTTAAGCGAAGAATCGGGTACCACAACTCCAGATCTTCAAAGTCATGATGAACAAAAGATAAGACCTTCATGTATTTATTTTTTTTATTTATTGAAAATTTCTTGTCAACAAATTTTAATATAAAACATTTTTTTTATTTTAGAGGTATAAAACAACTTTAGTAACAAGACAAAATTTTTATATCCCTGACTCACCATGGCAAAGAAAACAAAAAAAGAAAAGAAAAAAGGAAAATCTTCCGAAGTGAAGACTTTAAAAAAAGCTGTAAAAGCTGTGAAGAAAGCTGCTAAAAAAGCAGTGAAGAAAGCAGTTGTTAAAAAGGCTGTAGCTAAAAAAGCGGCTAAGAAAACGGTAGCTAAAAAGGCGGTTGTTAAAAAAGCACCTGCTAAGAAAGTAGCTAAAAAGGCTACTGCAAAGAAGGCAGTAAAAAAAGCGGTTGCTAAAAAGACAGCTCCGAAAAAAGCAGTAAAAAAAGCAGCCGTTAAGAAAGCGGTTGCTAAAAAAGCATCTAAACCTGCGGCACCGAAAGCAGCAGTAAAAAAGGCAGCTCCGAAAAAAGCCGCTCCAAAGGCAGCAGTAAAAAAGACAGCACCTAAAGCCGCTCCGAAGAAAGCAGTAGAAAAACCTATTGTAAAAGTGGAGGAAATTGTAGAGATCATTACGTACAAAGCACCTGAAGTAACAATCACAAAAGAAGACGATGATCTTCCTGAAGGTGAATTATTCACGCCAAATGATAATTCTATTTTCTAAGATTGAATTCAAACATTAAATAAAAAAAGTCCTGTAGAAATACAGGACTTTTTTTATTTAATGTTTGAAAATATTCAGGATACTGTTTAATGCAAGTGTTCTGCTTTCGCAATTAATTTTAGTTCTTGTTATATAATTTCACTAACTAGTTCCTTTTATTCATCTCATCTCTCACCCTTGCGGCCTTTTCATAATCTTCTTTTTCAATAGCATCATCCAGCATAGCCTGCAACTGATCCAGAGACATGTTTTTAATCTGATCCTCTCTTCCCAAAACGGGCTGTTCAGGTTTAGTAGTACTAACGGTAGCCTCTGCCATATCATCATCTTCTTCTTCGTCCTCTTCAGATTCATCTGTATCATCGTTCAACACAATACCTGCTTCTGAAAGAATAGACTCGTAGGAATAAATAGGAACGTCGAAACGCAAACCTACGGCTATAGCATCTGAAGGACGCGAATCAATCTCAATATTTTTCGCACCATCGGAACAGATGATTTTCGCAAAGAATACTCCTTCTTTTAGGTCCGAAATAACAATTTCTTCTACATTAAAATGAAACGCTGATGCGAATGACTTAAATAAGTCATGTGTCATCGGACGATTCGGAATAACTTTTTCGATCTCTATAGCTATTGCCTGAGCCTCAAACATTCCAATAATAATAGGCAATCTTCTGTTACCATTTACCTCTCCCAGCACCAATGCAAAAGAACCCGTCTGTGATTGGCTCGACGATAAACCTATAATTTCTAATCTGATTTTTTCCACTCGATGATGCGCTATTTTAGCAGTTTAGCAGCCTCTGTTAATTTAGGGACAACCTCAAACAAGTCTCCTACAATCCCATAATCTGCAGCCTTAAAGAACGGTGCTTCAGGATCTTTATTAATAACCACAATACATTTAGAAGAGTTAACTCCAGCTAAGTGTTGTATGGCCCCTGAAATTCCGATTGCAATATATAAATTTGGAGCTACTTTTACACCTGTTTGACCCACGTGTTCATGATGTGGTCTCCAATCCATATCTGAGACCGGTTTTGAACAGCCTGTGGCAGCACCTAATGCTTTAGCCAGATCCAGTAAAATACCCCAGTTTTCTGGTCCTTTCATACCTCTTCCACCCGAAACAACAATATCAGCCTCTGTCAGCAATAAATCTCCGCTCGCTTTTTCCACATTTGTGGTTTTCACTTTCTGATCTGCATCTGAAACATGAACAGCAAACAATTCAACAGTTGCATTTCCACCCGTTTCTTTGCCCTGGTAAGCATTTTTAGCCAAGGTAATAACTTTGATATCTGAAGATATAGTAACAGTAGCAAACGCTTTACCTGTAAATATGCTTCGTTTTACAGAAAAGCCATTGGATAAGTCCGGCAAATCCGTCACATTGGTTACAATACCTGCCTTTAATTGTGCCGACACTTTTGCGGCAAAAGAATCCACTAAGGTTGATTTAGGAAGCACAACCAGCTTAGCGCCTGTTTTCTTTGCAGCTTCTGTAACAGCTGCAGCAAATGCCATCGGTGAATTATGATTAAACACATCGCCCTGAACATGTAACACAGAAGCTGCACCATATTTACCTAACAATGCCAGCTGTTCTGCCGGGATATTTCCGATAGCTACAGCGGTAACAGAACTTGACATTTTTACTCCAACTTCGGCTCCGTACGCTACTGCATCCAAAGACGACTTTTTAATTTCAGAGCCATTTGACTCTACATATATTAATACTGACATAGTTTTCTATTCAATTAATGTTTTATACAAAAATTAAAGTACTTTGGCTTCGTTACGTAACAGTGTAAGAAGCTCTGCAGGATTTGCGGGATCAATCATTTTACAGGCCCCTTTTGCGGCTGGCAATTGAAAATCTCCATACATAACCATTTCTGAAAAAGGCACAGGTTCTGTTACTTTCAATGGTTTGGTACGTGCAGACATAATACCCCGCATGTTTGGAATTTTCCATTCAGCAATTGGTTCCTGGCATCCGGCAACAAAAGGTAACACACATTCAATGGATTCCTTTCCGCCTTCTATTTCACGGGTCATTTTAGCATTTCCGTTTTCGATATCCAGTTTCATAACCGGAGTGATGGAAGGTATACCCAGCATATCAGCTACCAGTCCGTGAACCAGTCCTCCGTTATAGTCAATGGATTCTCGACCCATTAAAATCAGATCGTATTTTTCTTCTTTTGCGATAGCAGCAATCTGTGCCGCAACAAAACCGGCATCTTTAGGAGTGGCATTCACACGTATCGCATCATCGGCACCTATGGCCAATGCTTTGCGTATGGTTGGTTCCGTATCCGCTTCACCTACATTTAAGACAGTAACAGTTCCTCCCAGCTGTTCTTTTAGTTCTATAGCTCTCGACAAGGCATACTCATCATACGGCCCGATAATGTATTGTACACCGGCAGCATTGAATTTAGTATTATTGTCAGTAAAGCTAATTTTGGAAGTAGTATCGGGGACATGTGTGATACAAACTAAAATCTTCATTGGTTATACGGTATATTTGGTTAAAACTTATTTCCTAGTATCATCTCACAAGATCTGTTTTATAAGACGACTAAAAACTCAATTCAATATATTATATTTAACTCTATAAATAATTAAAAGTTGCCTTTTTTATAAAAAATTGAAAATTTCTGTGATGAATAGACTAGCATATTTACTCGAACTTCAAAAAGAGCAACCAGATGACCCATTTATTCTTTATGGAATAGCATTGGAACATCAAAAAAACAACGATCCTGAGACTGCTGCTTATTTTGATCAACTATTAAAAGAGTTTCCGACTTATCTTCCTTCCTATTATCAGGCTGCATCCTGTTTTGCAGAAGCAGGCGCATCAGAAAAGGCTTTATTCATTTATGATAAAGGTATTAAGCTAGCACAGGATCTAAATGAATTAAAAACTTTAGTCGAACTGAAAAATGCTAAGCAGAATCTGGAGATGGATTTATTGTAATGGTATTAATAAAATTATTTTTAATATTTAACTCAATTACTATCTCATATTACAATAGGTTTAGTTTTAGGCTAAAGCCTACTCAAAGAATTAGTCAGATACCTTACTTCATCCTAATTTTTTACATTATAGAA
>DATHOL010000280.1:0-3630 GCA_035484895.1 Bacteroidia bacterium
AAGTGTTTTATTCCCTACATTTGTCAGGATGAAACAAGCATTTGTAAAAGGAGATAAGAAAGTAGTGAATGCCTGGGCCATTTATGATTGGGCCAATTCCGTGTATCACCTAGTCATCACCTCTACCCTGTTTCCTATTTATTATAGCGCGGTTACCCATGCCGGAGGAGCTGAAAGAGTAACTTTTTTAGGAATGAGTTTCCTGCCCGATGCGCTTTATACCTATGCACTTTCGTTTGCATTTTTGGTTATTGCTGCCGTATCACCGTTACTTTCCGGCATAGCCGATTATAGCGGAAATAAAAAAATATTTATGAAGTTTTTCTGCTATATGGGTGCCAGCGCATGTAGTCTGTTGTTCTTTTTTACCGATACATCCAACCTGTGGCTTGGCATAACCATGGTGATTTTCGCTTGTATTGGCTATGCCGGAAGCATCGTGTTTTACAACGCTTACCTGCCGGAAATTGTGGACCACCATGAGCAGGACAAAGTCAGCGCCAAAGGCTTTTCGTATGGATATATCGGCAGCTCTATATTGCTTATTATAAATTTAATAATGGTGGAAATGCCCGGCTGGACAGGCTTAACAGGCGATGCAGCTACCACTATGGCAACACGTTGTTCATTTTTAACGGTGGGAATATGGTGGGTTGGTTTTGCACAAATTACCTTCCGTCGCTTGCCGACAAACCCACTGGGGGAAGTGAAAGAAAATGTGGAAAGGCATATCTTCAAGGGCTACGAAGAGTTGTTGAAAGTATGGAGAATGCTCAAAACTACCAAACGTCTGCGCCGCTTTTTAATTGCATTTTTTATTTATAATACCGGTGTGCGAACCATCATGTTAGTCGCTAACCTTTTTGGTTCCGATACCTTGCATTTAAAGGAAGGGCAGCTTATTCCAACTATATTAATTATACAGTTTGTAGCCGTTGGCGGTGCATATATCTTCTCGCATATTGCAAAAATAAAAAGCGATATTTATATGCTCAAATGGGCAGTGTTTATTTGGGTTGGCGTATGCATAGGTGCATACTTTACCTATACCGCTTATGAATTTTATGCCCTTGCATTTTTTGTCGGCTTGGTAATGGGCGGGATACAAGCGTTATCTCGTTCCACTTATTCTAAAATGCTGCCACCTACCGAAGACCATGCTTCCTTTTTCAGCTTTTATGATGTGTGTGAAAATGTAGGCAGCGTGCTCGGTTTGTTCCTCTATGGCTGGGTATATGACTTTACCCATGACATGCGCAACTCCATCGGCTTTTTATTAATGTTGTTTGTCTTTGGGTTTATTTTGCTGAACAGAATTCCAAAGAATAAATTGGTGAATGCGTAGGTGCATTATTTTTATTCCAAAAAATACTTTACTCTTTTAGTGAACTTTTATATATCTTTGTACTTGCAGTTATGGAAATAGTGTTTAATACCAAAACAGTAAGTGACTATTATTTCTGCCGTTATTCGGGAAAACAACCATTCCCCGAAATTATTATAGAACGATACAGAAAGGTAATAACATTTATGACTCAAACTGCTAATATCAATATGCTGTCTAAGTTTAGAGGTTTAAACATTGAGAAATTTGAAGATCACTGGTCGGCCAGGATTAATGACCAATATAGACTTGAATTTGACTTTATTAAACCAAATACATTAGTGATTTTAAAAATATCGAAGCATTATGAATAAGTATAAAAAAAACCATAAGCTTACCGACGATATGATTCCCGGACAGGCATTTCACCCAGGGGTACTTTTGTTTGATGAAATAGAATACAGAGGTATTTCACAAAAGGAATTAGCGGATAGCATTAACATTGCTCCAACCGTATTAAGTGAAATAATTCATGGGAAAAGAAACCTTACCGCTGCGCTTGCCCTTAAACTGGAAAAGGCATTGGATATTGATGCCATTACATGGATGCGCCTGCAAGTAAAATATGATATTGACAGTTTACGCATTAAAGAAAGGGATAAAGGGAAACATATCGCTATTCCATATCAGGTAAGAACAGTACATCGTGTTGCAAGAGAACCTAAAAGCACTTACAAAACACGGAAAGGAAAATAGGTTAAAAGGCTAAAAACAAGATGTGTTTGGGCGGTCTTTCAATCCCGAAGGGATGCCATTATTATAGAAAAAAATCATTCTATAAATTTAGGAACCCCGAAGGGGTGATATTATAATATCACCCCTTCGGGGTTTAAAATAGGGCGATGTTGCCTATTGCTATAATAATGGCATCCCTTCGGGATTAAAGCCAAAATGGGTTGGGCATTTTTTCCCGTACTAACTTGTAACACCGCATACAATTACTATGAAATACAAAACACAAAAAAACAGTAAAGTACCTATGATATAGTCCAAAAAATAGATTTTCGTATTTGAGGCAAAATCATTAAAATTGCCTTTAGCACCCATTAATAACCATCTTGCAAAACACCCAATTTTCTGAGCTATAATAAAACCTAGAAAATCACCCATTTGTTATATTTCTATAGGTTACTCACCCAATTCAACCTGTCACTTGCCGGGAATTGCCAGGGAGCGCCGTTGTTTTCGATGTTGTTGAGCATCATTGCTAACTCTTGCGGGGCTGCGCTTTGTTCCATTACCAGGAAGCGGCGTATATCAACAATAATAGAAAGCGGGTCAATATCTACAGGGCATTCCTGAACACAGGCATTGCAGGAAGTACAGGCCCAGACTTCTTCCGGAAGAATATAATTGTTCAGCAGTGATTTTCCGTCATCTACAAACTTTCCATTTTTTGCAATGTTCTTCCCGACTTCTTCCAACCTGTCCCTCGTGTCCATCATTATCTTTCGTGGCGACAAAAGTTTGCCGGTCTGGTTTGCAGGGCAACTGGAAGTGCATCGTCCGCACTCGGTGCAGGAATAGGCATCCATTAACTGTTTCCAGTTCAAATCAAAAACATCTTTTGCGCCGAAACGCTCGGGTGGTGTAGCATTTCCCGTATCTGCCGGGGCTGCTTCCGGATTCAGCATTAAATGAATTTCTTTGGTAACCGAAGCAAGATTTGTGAATTCCCCTTTCGGTTTCAAATTGGAATACCACACATTCGGGAATGCCAGAATAATGTGGAAATGCTTGGAATATGGCACGTAATTCAGGAAAGCAAGGATGCCGATAATATGGAACCACCAACAGGAATGTTCTATAATTTCCAATGTAGAAACAGATGAATTTGCAAGCAATGGGGTAAGCATATTGCTAACCGCAAATCCTGAATACTGTGTATTGGCGCTTCTTTGGATGAGTGTATCGGAAGTATCTAATAACAGAAAAGCTGTCATCAATAATATTTCGGTAATAAGAATAATATTCGCATCAGAGCGTGGCCAGGTGGTCATTTCGCGGGACCAAAAACGTTTCAGTTTGGCGACATTTCTACGGAGTAAAAATATAAAGCAGGAAATCCATACAGCTACCGCCAAAAACTCAAATGCGGTAATTAAAAAGGTGTAAAAAGACCCGAGAAAAGAAAACACACGGTGGGTTCCCATCACGCCATCAATAAGGATTTCAAGTACTTCTATATTGATAATGATAAAACCGGCATATACAAATATGTGGAGTATCCCTGCAAATGGACGCTT
>DATHOL010000281.1:0-5906 GCA_035484895.1 Bacteroidia bacterium
GTGCTCCTTTGGCTTTCATACGATAGACCAGATATTGAAATGGAAGAAAAATATTTTTCACCCGACGAAAGTACAAAAGAGAACTAAGAAATTTTCTACTTTTGGGATTTTAAAATTACAAGTCGTCAGTTGTCAGTAAACAGTGGTCAGTTAATTGACTACCTCAACTGGGTACTGACCACTGTACACTGACCACTTATAAAAATACATGGGAAATCACGCAATAGCCATTCATGGCGGCGCCGGAAGGCTTATGACAGGGGCTCTAAGTCCCGAAAAAGAAAAAGCCTATCACGAAAAATTATCAGAAGCATTGCAAACGGGCTATACCATTCTTACGAATGGAGGTACCGCCGTAGATGCAGTGGAAGCCACCGTCCGTATATTGGAGGATAGCCCGCTGTTTAATGCCGGCAAAGGTTCCGTATTTAATTGCGAGGGCCAAAATGAAATGGATGCCTCCATAATGAATGGAAAAAACCTGAAAGCCGGAGCTATTGCAGCGGTGCATACGGTTCGTAATCCGGTAACATGCGCAAGAGCTGTGATGGAAAAATCGCCGCATGTATTATTAGCGGGGCATGGAGCCGAAAAATTTGCAGAGGAATGCGGTATGGAAATTGTGCCTCCCTCCTATTTTTACGATGAAGAACGTTACCAGCACTGGGTTGCAACCAAAGATATGGAAGGCGCTTCCTGGGCAGGAGATACCTATATTATCAACCAGGCAAACGTGGAAAAAAAATTAGGTACTGTTGGCTGTGTAGCGCTTGATTCTGCCGGAAACCTTGCTGCCGCCACCTCTACAGGCGGAGTAAACAATAAAAAATTCGGACGGGTAGGTGATTCCCCTATCATTGGCGCAGGTTGCTATGCTGATAATAAAACATGCGCTGTTTCCTGTACGGGAGAAGGTGAATATTTTATACGCCAATCTACTGCTTACGATATTGCCGCATTAATGGAATATAAAGGATTCACCGTTGCACAAGCTGCTACCGAGGCAATTAAAAAGATTGCCCAATTAGGTGGTGAAGGCGGATTGATTGCTATCGATAACCAGGGAACTATTTCTGTGCCTTTTAATACATCTTCTATGTTCCGGGGATGGATAGATAATAAGGGTGAGAAATTTACGGGGATTTTTCGTTAAGAACTAATTCAAGGTATTTATGACGTATTCCGAAACATTAGAATACCTCTATAGCTTGCTACCAATCTATCAACGGGTAGGTGCACCGGCTTATAAACCGGGGTTGAAAAATATAGAATTGCTTTGCTCAGAATTGGGCAATCCGCAAAATAATTTCCCAACTATACATATTGCAGGTACTAATGGAAAAGGCTCTACTTCGCATTATATAGCATCTATACTTCAAAGTGCAGGATATAAAAAAGTAGGGCTCCATACCTCACCACATTTAAAGGACTTCCGCGAGCGGATAAAAATTAATGGGATTGATATTTCTGAACAAGATGTGATTGATTTTGTAAGTCAACATAAAGAATTAATTGAACGCATTGATTGCTCCTTTTTCGAATTGAGCGTTGCAATGGCATTTTACTTTTTCGCAAAAGCCGAATGCGATGTAGCTGTAATAGAAGTAGGAATGGGTGGCAGGCTCGATTCTACCAATATTATTACACCGGTGCTTTCTGTAATTACCAATATCAGTTACGACCATGTAGCATTACTTGGGGATACACTGGAAAAAATAGCCTTTGAAAAAGCAGGAATTATTAAACAAGGAGTGCCCATAGTTATTGGGGAAACACAAGCGGAAACAAAGCCCGTATTTCTAAAAAAAGCGGAGGAATGTAACGCTCCTATTTATTTTGCAGATGATATTTATAAAGCTATTAATCCAAGGAATATTACGGAAAATGGTAAAGCCTATTTAATAGTGGATATTCTTAAAAACAGGGAAAATTATATTTCCGATTTACATTCTGAATTGGTTGGCTCGTATCAATTGAAAAATATTCAAACGGTTCTATGTGCAGTTGACAAGTTGAATGAATCAGGCTATACAATTACAAAGGAGCAAGTCATTCACGGCATAAAAAATGTAATTACACAAACACAACTCCTGGGCCGTTGGCAAACTATTAGCACCAATCCGCTTACTATTGCCGATACAGGCCACAATGAAGCCGGAATAAAGGAAGTATTAATTCAACTCAAAACAATTTCTTATAATAAGCTGCATTTTGTTTTTGGAGTAGTGAAAGATAAAGACCCTGCAACTGTATTAAAACTGTTACCAAAAGAAGCTACCTATTATTTCTGCAAGGCAAATATTCCCCGCTCGCTGGATGAAAATGAATTGTTGGAGATTGCATCGGGTTTTGGATTAAAAGGCAATGCCTACCCAAATGTAAAAGAGGCATTGAAAACTGCGCGTTCCAATGCCTCTGATACTGATATTGTTTTTGTAGGCGGCAGCACTTTTATTGTTGCTGAAGCCCTTTAATATTACATAAATCCTTTGGCTGCAGTCAGGAAGTTGATCCTGTAAAACAAGCCTACGGAAAAGCTGCCTTCCAACATGTGGGTAGATGTATAGCTTCCATACCCGCGGAAACTGTGAGGTTGATATACCGGATTGGTGGAAGTGTTATTCATGTCTTCGCCTAGCGCATCGGTTCCTTTTATATCAGATAATCCATATTCAAAACGCAAATCGGTGAGTAAATACAATTTGCCGGAAGGTATAAGTTTAACATTCCATCCAAAACCCAACACAGCATTTAATGAACTGGAACCAAATGAACTTTTTGAACTGTAGGAAACACTTGATGGCTGGCCTACAGGTTCTCCACTATAGGTAGCTGAGTATGTAACATCAGAAATAGAACAGTATTCCGGGCCAACTTCTATGCTAAAACCGCCCTTTGCTTCATAATGAAATAAGAGGGGAAGTTTAAGCATGCTTATTTTTGTAGATGAAGTATATGATTCATTCTTATCATATATTACATTAGGCAAACTTGTTAAAGAAAGGTTAGACTCATTTTGGTACAGTCCACCTATATCCTCGAAGGTGCCCTTGTATTTTTGGGTATAAGAAGAAGATAATACTTCAAACTCAATTCCTGTTCCGCCAAGGAAATTGAATTCGGAATGAAATCCGAATGTAGGAGACCAGGACATAACTACATCCTGATCGCTTCCGGCATTAAATACATTACTGTTCATAAGCCAGGTACTCGCCACACCGCCTCTCAAGCCTAAATCTAAACTTTGGGCGGAGGCAACTAAACTGCAACCTGAAACAAGGGCTATTAAAATGATCTTTTTCATGGAAAATATGATTAAGGGTTTTGGTTATTTTGTTGCAAACATAACAATTTTGAATTATCCTGCAACCCAAATTGGTCATTTTGACCAGAAACCATTCTTCTTAACTCTTCCGTTGAAAAAAAAGTTGCAAAAAATTAGAAATCTATCTTCCTTTTATGCACCATGGCATGCGGATAGAAGCGATAGAAGAAACCAATATTTACAATAGCGTCTATAGCATGGGTTGGATGATACGCTGCATAATATGGATTGGGTAATTCATATAGAATTACAGACTTTGGCCCTGTAATATTTTGTCCGTGCCCATCCACTCCTCCGAGGTCAAATATGCCATAGGTAAGGCGGAAATCAATATTAAAGTAGAATTTACTGTCGTGCGTAAACCTTTTATTCCATCCCATTCCTACAATAGCAAGGAAATCGCTATTGGGAAATTGATTAGTAATATTATTAGTCATCGTAAAAGAAGGATTGGAATAGGTAGCGGTGTATTCCGCACTGCTGATTATTTCATAACCAAGTCCGGCTTCAAAATACTTTCCGGTCAAATCATGTTCATAGCGGAACAAAACAGGGATTTGTATAACACTCATTTCCGTATTGGCAGAATAAGTCTGCCCTGCATAATAATTAACTCCATTGCCCGGAAATTCGCCTTCAGTTTTAAACCTGCCGCTAAAACCTTCATTCAGCGTAGCAGCCACAATTTCGAGTTCTATACCTACATTATGGGTTATATTTATAGCTGAGTGCACGCCAAAGTCATGGGAAAGTGCAAAACCATAGCTCTGTTCCGAACCTGCTTTTAAAAGATTAGCATTCAAAAACCATGCACTGGAGAGGCCTCCCTGCAATCCAAATTCCAGGCTTTGCGCCTGCACGCTATTAATGGTATTTGCTACAAAAGCCAATACCAGCATCCGTTTAACAAAAGGGGTAAAAATCATAATGGGGGTAATTTTAAGATATTATCAAATTTTTGGTGTTTAATGGTTTTGCATTAATTTTGGTTGTTCTTTAATCTGCTCGTACTGGTTATTTATATACTTTCACGCAACCTAATTAATTCAAAATTATACTCATCTATACGCAATAAAATCTATTTTGTTATGAAATTATTAGAAAATCAAACTGCCATAGTTACAGGGGCTTCCCGGGGAATAGGAACCGGTATTGCACTTTTACTTGCCGAACATGGAGCCAATATTGCTTTCACGTATCTTTCTTCGGAAGCGAAGGCAAAGGAACTTGAAAATCAATTACAAGCCAAAGGTGTAAAAGCCAAAGCTTACCATTCTGATGCATCTGATTATAAGGCTTCCGAGCAACTGGTAAACGATGTTTTAGCAGAATTCGGAAAAGTGGACATATTGGTAAATAATGCCGGTATTACGAAAGACGGACTATTGATGCGCATGAGCGAAGAGCAATTCGATATGGTGATTAAAGCCAACCTGAAATCGGTATTCAACATGACCAAAGCCATACAGCGTCCTATGCTCAAAGAGCGTAAGGGTTCTATTATTAATATTACATCGGTAGTGGGTATCCGTGGCAACGGAGGACAATCCAACTATGCAGCTTCCAAGGCGGGAATTATTGGGTTCACCAAATCAGTTGCATTGGAATTAGGCTCGCGCAACATCCGCTGTAATGCGGTAGCTCCCGGTTTTATTGAAACTGAAATGACAGCCGCTTTAGATGAAAAAGTAGTTGCAGGATGGAGAGAAGGTATCCCGCTTAAACGTGGTGGAACTCCCGATGATGTTGCCAATGCTGTGGTATTCCTTGCATCTGGAATGTCTTCTTATATTACAGGACAAGTTATCCAAGTGTGTGGCGGAATGCTGACGTAGTAAGTAATTAGGAATTAGTAATTAATAATTAGTAATGAAAAGCTTACTTTATCCGTTACGTTGAATCTGCTCCAATTTTATGATGTATTTAAATAGTTGTTCGAAATTATTAATTGCTAATTATTAATTACTAATTGAATTTTAGCATTGCATATTCCGATTGGGCCCTGCTTCTCTGTCCTTTATTGGGCGGGATATATGCTTTTGCATTTTATTATAAGGATAAAAAGACATCCTCTCTACCCCTCTATTTGCGATGGATTGCAGCTACACTGAGGTTTGTCTTAGTAACCTTATTGATTTTCCTATTTCTGGCCCCTTTAATACGGAGCACTAAGAATACAGTTGAAAAACCTATTATTATTATTGCAGAAGACAACTCCGCATCTATAGTTGCAGGAAAAGATTCAGGGTTTTATAAACACGATTTGCCGCAGGCATGGGATAAAGTAATTAGCGATTTGTCCGGCAAATACGATGTACGGGTAATGTCTTTCGGAGAGCGGGCTAAGGACACTATGAATTATAAGTATGATGAAAAAGAAACTGACATTTCATCACTCTTTCAGGAACTGACACAACGCTATTACGGAAAGAATCTGGGCGCTATTATCCTTTCCAGCGATGGTATTTATAATAAAGGCTATAATCCCATTTACGCTGCACGCCCTTTTAATTGCAGCGTATTCACGGTTGCGGAGGGTGATACTACCGTTAAGGTAGATGCAATAGTTACCAAAGTAGAA
>DATHOL010000282.1:0-5417 GCA_035484895.1 Bacteroidia bacterium
GAGCGAAATACTCGAGTAGTTATGATAGTTCGCAAATACGGAATTACCCTCCGGAGGCTCAAAGAAGAAGATATTGAGTTGTTGCGCGAAAAACGCAATTCAACTGCCATACAAAATACAATGTATTACCGGGAGCACATCACTCCTGAAATGCAAAAAAAATGGTTCGATTCCATTAACAATAAAAACAACGGGTATTTTATCATTGAGTTTGAAGGCAAAAAAATTGGCCTCATTCATGGAAAAGATATAGACTTTGAAAAAAGAACCTGCGAAGGCGGGATTTTTATTTGGGATGAAAGCTATATAGGCGGATTTATCCCATCATTAGCCTCGGTCATGATGAATGACTGGACCTTCTACATGATTAATTTCAAAGCCATTTACGCCAAAATAATGCTGGATAATACTATTGCGATCAACTATAATAAATTAATGGGCTACCGGGTTTGCGAATCTCAGAATGATGACAAAGGTGTGCAATGGATGATTCTTACCAGAGAGAGTTACGAAAAACATATGAAACTGCTTCGCAAAGCCATAAAAGAGATTACCGGCGATGGTGAAGTATTGAAACTGGAAGATGGTGATGCTTCGGATGATTTGGGTAAAGAAATAGAGCTTTTTTATAAAGGCCTGCCTCCAGATATACAGGAAAGAGGGGATATTTTGCTAAAATGGGCCCAAAAAAGAAGCTAAAAGGTAAGAACTAAGAGCTAAGAGTTTGTATGAACTTCTATGGTATCCCAAAAATTCTTTACTCTTAGCTCTTAGCTCATAATTCTTAGCTAATTACTACATTTGCAGTTTAACGACAAGTGGATATGCCGACAACCCTCGCTGCTAAAAATGAATCCGTAGGCTCTGTGCCTGTAAACTCTGTTATACGGGCTTTTGAATTGATGTGCACCGCCAAAGCGATGACAGAACTATTTGAAAAAAATGCAGCCATAACAAGTAAATATGTTCATGCTACCTCCCGTGGGCATGAAGCTGTGCAAATTGCGCTGGGCTTGCAATTAAAGGCCCAGGATTATTTGAGCGCATATTATCGCGACGATAGCATTCTTCTTTCAATAGGTATGACTCCTTATGAACTTATGCTGCAACTGATGGCAAAAGCCGATGACCCGTTTTCGGGCGGTAGAACCTATTATTCTCATCCCAGTTTGCGCAGGGATAATATGCCCAAAATACCGCACCAGAGCTCTGCCACCGGTATGCAGGCAATTCCTACTACCGGAATTGCTATGGGAATCCAGTATAAAGAAAAAAGAGGATTGCTCCCCACCTATGAAGATGGAAAACCAATCGTGGTTTGTTCATTAGGTGATGGCTCAGTTACTGAAGGAGAAATTTCTGAGGCATTCCAAATGGCGGTTTTGAAGAAGCTGCCAATATTATATTTAGTACAAGATAATGACTGGGATATTTCCGCCACAGGAAAGGAAACACGGGCTATGGACGCTGTAGAATATGCCAAAGGTTTTAAAGGATTGGAAACACGCAGTATTGACGGCACTGATTTTATGCGGAGTTTTTCTGTATTACGCGATGTTATAAATACCATCCGTACCGAACGCAGGCCTTTTTTGCTTCACGCTAAAGTACCACTGCTTAATCACCATACATCCGGCGTACGCAAAGAATGGTACCGCGCCGATTTGGAAGAAGCTGCAAAACGCGATCCCTATCCCCGATTGAAAAGCCAGTTGATCATTGCAGGTTTCAATAATGAAAAGATAAAACAAATTGAAGAAAAAGAGACAAAAGCTGTAAGTGAAGCGTATGAAAAAGCGCTGAAAGCTGCGGATCCGCTACCGGAAGATTTATTTAAACATGACTTTGCCCCTACTCCCGTTACCGAAGAAAAAGGAGTTCGTGAACCGCAGGGAGGAGAAAAAAAGGTAATGGTAGATTGCGCTCTTTTTGCTATACGCGAATTGATGGAAAAACATACTGAATGTTTGTTCTATGGTCAGGATGTGGGAGGCCGTTTAGGTGGAGTTTTTCGGGAAGCAGCAACACTGGCGCAGCAATTTGGCGATGATAGGGTATTCAATACGCCTATACAGGAAGCGTTTATTGTGGGCAGCACTGTAGGTATGTCAGCTACCGGTTGCAAACCAATTGTTGAAATTCAATTTGCCGATTATATATGGCCGGGGCTTAATCAGTTATTTACCGAAGTGAGCCGTTCTTGTTATCTGACAAATGGAAAATGGCCAGTGAGTTGTATCATTCGTGTGCCTATTGGAGCATACGGAAGCGGCGGACCTTATCATTCCTCCAGCATAGAATCGATCTTGACAAATATCCGTGGAATAAAAATTGCCTATCCTTCTACCGGAGCAGATTTGAAAGGTTTATTAAAATCTGCCTACTATGACCCTAATCCGGTAATAATGCTGGAACATAAAGGGCTCTACTGGTCGAAGATTAAAGGAACCGAAGATGCCAAAACAGTAGAACCCGATGCTGATTATATTATACCGTTTGGAAAAGGAAGAATGGTACAGAGTGCAGAGCCAACGGGAACTACACTCTCTATTATTACTTATGGGATGGGTGTTTATTGGGCAAAAAATGCAGCTAAAAACTTTCCCGGAAAAGTTGAGATTATTGATTTGCGTACACTCTTTCCGTTAGACGAAGAAATGATTTTTGCTTCCGTAAAAAAACACAGCCGTTGTTTGGTCGTTACGGAAGAACCCGTCAATAATAGCTTTGCACAATCCATTGCATCACGCATACAGCAGAATTGTTTTGAATATTTGGATGCTCCTGTAACTGTTATCGGTTCTGAAAACATGCCTGCGGTTCCGCTGAATACTATATTAGAACAAACCATGCTGCCTAATGCTGACAAGGTATCTGCAGCTATTGAAAAACTTTTATCCTATTAATTCTATATGAAATACACCTCAGTTGCTCTTTCATTATTTTCTCTGGTTGTTATTCTATACAACACATCTTGCATGCATGGAAATAAATATCCGAAGGAAACAAAGATGCTGGATAGCTTACAAACACTCGTTATTAAAGCAGATTCAGCAGTTAAAACAATTGACTCTGCTAAAATTGCCGGATTCGGCAATCATATTATGAACGATATGCAGCTGTTACAAATGGCCCATGTTGATAGCATGAGCAGCGCTTCTGCAGATATTTTCAGGAATTTTAATGAACTCCGGTGGTCACTTACTACTATTGCCGGAAAAAGAGGTCCGCTGTTAATTGAACTGGGAAAGTCGGAAAAGCAATTGATTCATTTAAGCCACGATTTGCAACATAGTTTAGTGCCCGCCGACAGCGCACAGATTTTTATTGCAAACGAATCTAAAAAAGCATCGGAATTAGTGCAGGTATCAAACATGTCCATACAGAGTATAATAACGCAAGTACCCAGATACCAAATCCTTGCGTCAAAAGCTGATTCGCTTATTTCGCTTGTGAAGGAGCATAAAAAGATTTAATTTTTCTTTATACAATTATGAAGAGGCTTCTTTTATTATGTTTTTTAGCATGCTTCTTCCAGCAGCTTTATTCGCAGAGTACGGATGAACAACTGGCTTATCAATACTACCAGAATAAGCAATACGACAAAGCCATTGTCTATTACGAAAAGGTATTTCCTAAAAAACCTTCCGCCGATAATTACCATTATTATTTAGATTGCCTGTTACACACTAAGGATTATAAAACTGCTGAAAAGGTTATTAAAAAAGAAATGAAGCAGGAGCCTGATAATTGCATTTTATATGTCGACCAGGGTATGTTATATAAACTGGAAGGCGACGATAAACAAACAAAAGATGCCTTCAACAAAGCAATTCACAAACTAACAGCTGACCGCGATAAAATCCTCGAGCTTGGCAAAGCTTTTATGGATGAAAAAGAATATGACTATGCCTTGCAAACGTATACTCAAGGTAAAATACTGCTAAGCAATTCTTATCCTTTTGTATCGGAAATTGGAGCTGTTTATAAAGCGCAGGGCAATACTGCCGCTATGGTTGATTCTTATTTAGAAACACTGGCATTATCGCCTTCATTCATCCAATACGTGCAGGATGCTTTGCAGCTCAGTGTCGGCAACTATGCCGATGAAGGCCAAAATACTATTGTTAAAACCGAACTGTTAAAATATATTCAGCGTTACCCGGATAAAGATGTGTATTCCGAATTATTAATTTGGATGCTATTACAATTACATGATTATCCGAATGCGCTCGTACAGGTGAAATCACTTGACAGGAGAAAAAACGAAGGTGGGTATCGTGTAATGACCTTTGCATCTACCTGTGTTACTGCAGGTGCTTACGACCCTGCCATACAAGCATACCAGTATGTAATTGACAGAGGCCCGAAAGGCGATAATTATGGACAGGCTAAAATTGCACAGCTAAATGTAATGTACCTGAAATTAACCAATGGCGGCACTTATACTCAAGAAGAACTGGTAAGCCTTGAAAGTAAATATAATCAGGCCTTATTCGAATTAAGCAAAACAGATGCCAGTATTTCCCTGATGCAGCAATTGGCCCGGCTGGAGGGTTTTTACCTGCACCATGATTCTATTGCTATTGCACTAATGCAGGAAGCTGTTGCCATGCCGGGAACTTCTCCACAAACGCAAGCCAGGTGCAGAATGGAATTGGCGGACCTGATGTTGTTAGATGGCCAAACATGGGAAGCCTCTCTCTTATATAGTAAAGTGGAACAAGGTTTTAAAGAAGAGCCTATTGGTGATGAAGCTAAATATAAAAATGCGACCATTTATTATTATACCGGCAACTTTAAATGGGCGCAAGCTGAACTTAATATACTTCGTTCAGCTACAACCAAACTGATTGCTAATGATGCTATGGCATTGTCATTAGTAGTATCCGACAACACGCAAGATTCTGCCATGCAACCTGCTTTGCTCCTATTTGCACATGTGCAGTTGCTCGATTTTGAAAATTATGAGGATAGTGTTTCTATGCTGCTTGACTCTGTTTACAACATCAGTGGCACCACCACTTTAAAAGAGGAAGTATTGTTGATGCGGGCTTCTGTGGCTACCAAGAAAGGTGATTATGAAAAAGCATTGGGATATTATTCTGATGAACTGAAAACATATCCTGATGGAATGGTTGCTGATAAAGCGCTTTATCTTTCTGCGAAATTAGAAGACACGAAATTGCATGATGAGAAAAAAGCAGCGGAACTTTACAAGCAGTTTATTTTAAAATATCCGGGTAGTTTTTATATTGAAGAGACCCGCGATCGGTATCGTCAATTAGTGAAGGATGATGCTCCTCCTGTGAATTAATTTCTCCTGCTTTTTCTTCCAAAATCCCAAATTTATTTGTCACACTTTTTAGTGGTTTACAAAAATGTGATATTCAGGTTTTAATTCAGATATTCAGGCT
>DATHOL010000283.1:0-2839 GCA_035484895.1 Bacteroidia bacterium
CACACTATTTTTGCACTCGACCCCATGACTCCCGTCAATAATATTATGAATGGCTTGCCCCGTGCCTGCTTGCCGTCAGGCTTAAATATCTATCAGTGGATTATTTTTCTGTTTCCGAATTTTTACGGCTTCCTGATTAATTTTCTGATAATTCACATCATTGGATTTATCGGGATGTTCATTTTCCTGCGTAATCATATTCTAAAACTGAGTGAACAAAAACCCTTGGCTCTTTTGGTTGCTGTTGCATTTTGCATACTGCCGGTTTATACCATTGCCGGTATTGCAGTATTGGGAGTTCCGCTGGTGCTTAATGCATTGCTCTATATTCAAAAAGGAGAGGGAAAGTTAAAGCATTATCTTGCCTTGTTTTTATATGCAATATATAGCTTCTATAGTATGTTCCCTATGATTATTGTGGGAGCAGGTTTATTTTTTCTTTATAATTTAATTCGCCACAGAAAATGGAATTGGAAGCTATTTTGGGCAGCTAGTTTCCTATGTGCATGTGTGGTAATTTCCGAATATCAAATACTATATACGTTCATTTTTCATAAAATTATTCCGCACAGGTTAGTGGAACATTTCCTCACCTCCTTAAATTATAAAGGAGTTTTCGTGGCAACGCTTATTGTACTGGGTAATGGAATAATCAGTTCGGCAAACTATCCCGTTTATTTAGTTGGGTTATCACTGATTATAATAATTGTTTGCTATATAATTTATAAGCCTGAAATTTCCCTGCCCGTAAAATTATTCCTGCTCGCTTTTGGAGTGAGCCTGGTTGTGGCTATTTGGGATTGGTATCAATTACAATTCCTGTATGATAAGTACCCGTTTTTCAGTACCTTCAGTTTCAAACGGGTAAATTTCTTTTTGCCTTTTATAGTATATACCCTGCTTGCCGCTTCATTAGCTCTGGCAGACCAGAAATTCAGATGGCTCAAGTATGTGCTTGTTCCGCTGATACTTTTTTCAACTTTGAAAATGAATTATTCATTTAATCATTCCGAAGGTTCAGATAGCGGAAAACTTACCTACCGCCAGTTTTTTTCAGAAAAGCTTTTTAAAGATATGAATACGTATATTGGGAAGCCACAAGAAAGCTACCGGGTATGTGATGTAGGGCTTCTGCCTTCTGTATCCCAATACAATGGATTTTTCACGTTGGATAGTTATCAATATCTGATACCTATGTCATATCGTGAGCAGTTTATTAAAATTGTGCAGGGGGAGTTAAACAAAAGCAAAGGGCTCACCACCTTTTTCAGCAGTCCGAGGGGCGGCCCGAATGTTTGTTTTACCTTTTCAGCAGAAGAATACGATGCTAAAGTACTGGGAAATAAAATCACAGAAATAAACAATCTTGATTTGAATTACGATGCCTTAAAAGCAATGGGCTGTCAGTATATATTTTCAATTTACCCCGTAAGGAAGTTTACCTCCGATAAAATAGTGTTTCAAAAGGAGTTCATCAATACCGAAGCCCCCTTTAATATATACCTTTATAAGGTTATTTAACAGGATTTGTCGTCAAATTAAGCTACCTTTGCAGACTTCAAAATCTGACCTGAAAGCGATTTTATGAAACCGACCACTGAAGATATAGTTGACGAAGAATTTATTGAGATTGTAGGGGCGCGTGAGCATAACCTTAAGAATATCAATATTACTATTCCCCGTAATAAACTGGTTGTTATTACCGGACTTAGCGGCAGCGGAAAATCTTCATTGGCTTTCGATACTATTTATGCTGAAGGCCAACGGCGATATATTGAAACCCTGTCTGCTTATGCACGCCAGTTTCTTGGTAGCATGGAGCGCCCCGATGTAGATAAGATTGAAGGCTTGAGCCCTGTCATTTCCATTGAGCAAAAAACGGTGGGCCGCAATCCACGCTCTACCGTTGGAACAATTACGGAAATATATGATTTCCTGCGTTTGCTTTTTGCCAGGATAGGTGTTGCCTATTCGTATGTAACCGGCGAGCAAATGATACGCTTTTCCGAACAACAGATTATTGATTTACTTGCCAAAAAATACGATGGAAAGAAAATTCAACTGCTTGCACCGGTTGTAAAAGGCAGGAAAGGCCACTACCGCGAATTATTTGAACAATTGCGCAAAAGCGGATATTCAAAAGTGCGGATTGATGGGGAGTTGAAAGAACTTCGTTCAGGCATGCATGCAGATCGATATTCTATTCACGATATTGAAGTTCTGATTGACCGGATTGATGTTTCAGATGCTTCCATATCGCGTATAAGCGAATCAGTGGGTTTAGCTATGAAACAAGGCAAAGGCGTAATTATGGTGCTGGATGAAGAGAAGAAAATCTCACATTACAGCCGTTTTCTTATGTGCCCCACTTCTGGAATATCATACGATGAACCGGCTCCAAATTTATTTTCGTTCAATTCTCCTTATGGCGCTTGCCCTAATTGCAGCGGGTTGGGTGAAGTTTTGCAAATTGACGAAAAGAAAATTATTCCGAATACACATCTTTCCATTAATGATGGAGCTATTGCTCCTGTTGGAAAAAGAAAAGATAATTGGATATTTCACCAACTGGAGGGTATTGCCGATAAGCACGGATTTACATTGGATACTCCGATTAGTAAAATCCCCGAAGGTGGAGTACACGCCATATTATATGGAACTGACGAAGTGCTGAAAGTGCGTGAAAATTTTCAGAGCAATGCACATTCCTATGCTATGAATTTTGAAGGCATTATCAATTTTATTGATCGCCAACGGCGCGATTCGGATAACCCTGCCATATCGGAATGGGCGGCAGAGTTTATGAATAAGGCTGTCTGCCCGGAATGCAAGGGAGCCC
>DATHOL010000284.1:0-4174 GCA_035484895.1 Bacteroidia bacterium
TAATATTCCCCATCACTTTTTTCTAATAGGGTACGAAAATAAGAAATGTATGGGAATAAAAAATGCGATAGATAGTATGTTTTGCAGTTTTAGTACTTTTGTTTTATCACATTTTCTATCTCTATGAAATACTTTGTCTCCTTTTCAGTTTTAACATTCTTGTTTTTATCATGTAGTAACGCTGATAAGAAAATTCAACAAAGGAGTATAGCAAAGTTCGACCCATTCGATACCTCCAGCAAAGCCCCTTTTAAAGATTATAATAAAGCTATTGCGCTAGACTCGAATAATGCTATTGCATATATAGGCAGAGCCATTGAAAAGTATGTAGATACAGATTATACCGGCGCTTTGAATGATTATAACAGAGCTGTCCGGATTAAACCAAATGATGCGTATGCCTTAAATGGGCGGGGAATGGTATTAGTCCAATTAAATGAATATGACAAGGCGCTGGCGGATTTAAATGCCGCTATTGAAATAAATAATAAACTGCCTCAGGCTTTTTTTTACCGTTCGTTAGCAAAAAGCAAATTGAAAGATTATGATGGTTCATTGGCTGATGTAACCTCCGCTATTGAATTAGGTTATGATAAAGCGAAAGCATATGAACAAAAAGGCTGGCTGGAGTATCACCTTGATAAATATGAGGAGGCCATTAATGATTGCACTACTGCGCTTGCAAAAGATTCACTTAGCCAACCGTCATATTTAAATAGGGCAGGAGCAAAATATATGCTCAAAGACTATCAGAGCGCTTTAGATGATTACAATAAATGTATTTCCATCAACCCTAAAAATGCTGACGCCTATACCGGAAGGGGTATGGTATTAGCTAAACTTGGGAAAAAATAATCTGAGTATTACTCAAACATTTCATGTATTCGTTGGAAGAAACTCTTGTTCTTTTTTCCGGGCTGAGGATTAAAGTTTGGCGATTTGCGAATCGCATCCATTAGCTTCTTTTCTTCGCTGTTGAGGCTTTGCGGGGTCCATATACACACATTTACCAAAATATCTCCTTTGCCATATTGATTCAGCCTTGGTAATCCCTTATTTTTCAAACGGAGAATGCTTCCGCTTTGGGTTCCGGCTTCAATTTTAACGGTTGCTTTTCCGTCAATGGTAGGCACTTCAACAGTGGCCCCCATGGCTGCGTCTGCAATGTTTATATAATGGTCGTAATAGAGATTCACCCCATTGCGTTTCAAATGTTCATGTTCAATTTCTTCAATTAAAACAATCAGGTCGCCGGGCACGCCCCCTCTTTGTGCTGCATTTCCCTGTCCGGAAACGGAGAGTTGCATATTGTTTTCAACTCCTGCAGGTATTTTAACACCTATTACCTCTTCTCCTTCCACAATGCCATGCCCGTGGCAGGCTTTGCATTTTTGTGTTATTATTTTCCCTTCACCGTTACAGGTAGGGCAGGAGGTGGTAGTTTGAATTTGTCCGATGAAAGTCCTTTGTACCCTGTTTACATATCCTGAACCGTGACAAGTGTTGCAGGTATTGTAGCTGGAGCCTTTTTCAGCACCTGTGCCTTTACATTCCTTGCAGGAAACATGCTTATTGACTTTGATTTTTTTCTCAACGCCGGTTGCAATTTCCTGTAAAGTTAATTTCAATTTTACCCGAAGGTTAGAACCTCTGTTTACATTTCTGCCACCTTGTTGAAAGCCTCCACTGCCAAAACCTCCTCCGAAAATATCGCCAAACTGGTTAAAAATATCTTCTATATTACTAAAGCCGCCAAAGCCTCCCCCCATTCCGTCTGATGCTGCACTGCTGCCCACACCCGCATGCCCATAACGGTCATAACGGGCTTTTTTATCACCATCGCTAAGTACTTCATAAGCCTCAGCAGCTTCTTTAAACTTATCTTCCGATGCTTTATCACCGGGATTACGGTCAGGGTGATGCTGCAATGCCTTCTGACGATAGGCTTTCTTAATCTCCTCCGCCGATGCGCTTTTGTCAACGCCGAGCACTTCATAAAAATCTTTCTTAGCCATTTCTTTAGTTTGCTACAACCACTTTCGCGTGGCGAATTACTTTTCCATTCAGCATATATCCCTTTTCAACCACTTCAGCCACTTTGCCCTTCAAATCCTCAGAAGCTGCAGGGACATTAGTAATTGCATCGTGTAATTCAGGGTCGAAGGCTTCGCCTTTAGGCTCCATTGGCTGAACACCTTTGGATGTTAATATGTTTTTTGTTTTTTGCAGGATAAGGTCTAAACCTTCCTTCAATGGCTTGTGGTCGTGGCCATCTTTGTGATGAGATAAAGCCCGTTCCATATCATCTACAATAGGTAGAATACTTAAAATAATTTCTTCGCCTCCATATTTTATAAGATCGGCTTTTTCTTTTTGTGTCCTTCTGCGGAAATTGTCAAATTCAGCATACAGGCGCAGGTACTTTTCATTCAGTTCCTTTACCAATGCCTCAAATTTGGCTACCACATCAGCCGGATTGATGTTTTCATCTCCTTCCGTAGTGCCTCCACTTTGATTGGTAGTTGTTTGGTCTGTAATATTTTCCTGGTTTTCAGGATGTTCTTTTTCTTTCTTTCCCATAATATGTTATAACTGATTGCAAGTTCACAAATATATCCTCAAAAACCTTGCCAAAGGGTCTAAATGTAAATAATGACATGAATGGTTTTATTATTCTTCACTAAACAGGCTCAATGCACCGCTTTCAAAATCAAGCAGCCAGCGTTTACGTTTTAAGCCACCGCCATAGCCTGTAAGTGTGCCATCTTCGCCTATCACACGGTGACAAGGAACAATTATGGAGATGCGGTTTGCTCCGTTGGCAGTACCAACTGCCCTAATGGCACCTAAATTTCCAACTGCGATGGATTGTTGTTTATAAGAACGCGTTTCTCCATAAGGTATATCCAACAATTTTTGCCAAACTTTATTTTGAAACTCTGTTCCTGGAGTGACCAAAGGAATATCAAACTTCTTTCGTTTTCCCTCAAAGTATTCATTCAGCTCTTTTTCAACGGATTTTAAATGTTTGTTAGTACCTGGTTCTATGCTGGCGCGAAGCATTCTTTTAAGGTCTTTGAGTTCGGTTACAAAGGCACGGCGGTCAATAAACTCCAATAAACAAAGCCCATCTTCGGTGGCGCAAGCAACCATTTTTCCAAGCGGAGTATCCAATATTTCTAACCTGATTACAGTGTGGCCATCTGTAAATAGGGTTTTATCATTGATTACGATTTGTGCCTCTTCACGTAATTCATCAAAGGCATCTGCTTTTTTAACTTTGGCAGCCATTTTATAAATTATTAATGTTTAGTAATAATTCATCGGTACATTTCTCCAGTTCTCCAAGTTGTTCAAGGCTTATACAATAAGGAGGAATAAAGTATAGTACGTTCCCTAACGGGCGGATAATAATACCTCTTTGCAAAAAGAATACTGCCATTTTTTTACCCAGTTGGCTCAGGTATGAAGTCCCTTCCGGTGTTCTCAACTCCAATGCTAAAATACACCCCCTGTTTCGGCTATCTGCAATGGCAGGATGGTTTTCATATTTCTTTTTCATTCGTTCGAAAAAAGCGGAAATAAACTGAACTTTATCATGCATTTCTTGCTTTTCAAGCAAATCAAGACTGGCATTGGCAGCTGCACAGGCAAGGGGGTTTGCTGTGTATGAATGTCCGTGATAAAAGGTCTTTGTTTTATCGTCTGAGATAAAAGCATCGTAAATAAATCCGGCACAGGAAGTAACACCTAATGGCATAAATCCGCCTGTAATGCCTTTGGAGAGGCACATTATATCGGGTTTTGTATCAATATAATTAGTCGCCCAAAACTTGCCCGTACGTCCAAAGCCTGTCATTACTTCGTCGGCAATAGTTATACAGTTATATTGTTTGCAGAGTTTCAAAAGTTTTTCCAGAGGTTCCGGTTCATACATTACCATACCTCCGGCACCTTGCACCAGTGGCTCAAAAATGAAGGCGCAAATATCGCCTGCTTTTAAGAGTTCTTCTAATTTAGAAAGACATTTTTCAGTAGATACATTGGTGTAAGATTGCTTCGCAGAGCCTCGCAATGACGTTGACTGACCACTAATCCCTGACCACTTACCACTTACTGGCACCGGTATCAGTTCCACATCAAATAAAAAAGGAGCAAAAGGAGTATTAAATAC